>CAZHUR010000380.1:0-3171 GCA_964535395.1 uncultured Acidimicrobiales bacterium | reverse complement strand
ACGACGTTGCGGTCATTGGCCATTGCTTCAGCATCGAGCCGGGCATCTATATCGAAGGTGAGTGGGGAATGCGTCTCGAAGACATCGTGGTGATCGGTGCCGACGGGAAAGCGATCCGCTGCAACCTGACCGACCGCAATCTCGTCTCCGTCGGCTAGCCATGGAAGATCATCCAGGCGACCCGGGAGTGATTGGATCTCCGACACTCTCAACCGAGCTGCTTGCGCTGTACGAGACGCTCGTCAACGTGATGTTCTGCGCCAAGGATGCGAGCGGTATCTATGTCGAGGTCAATACCGCGTTTGTTCGCCGGACCGGACGAGCTTCAAAAAGAGAGGTCATCGGCAAACACGCCCACGACCTCTTTGCGCCTGAGCGCGCCGAGTTATACGAAGAACAAGATCGTCGTGTGATCGGAGGCGAGGGACCTCTTCGTGACGAGCTTGAACTCATTCGTCGTCCCGATGGTGGCCTTGGCTGGTACCTCACAACGAAGCGTGCGGTGTTAGATGACGGGGACGCTCCGATTGGCCTTGTAAGCGTGAGCCGGGATCTACAGACCAACACCGATGAGGTGGCGATCTCGAGTCTGCAACCGCTCGTGAGTCACGTGCGATCCAATCTCTCCGAGCCACTGCGGACTGCAGAGCTCGCAGAGGTTGTTGGCTGTTCTCCTGACCAGTTAGACCGGCGCGTTCGCAAGGTGTTTGGACTCAGCCCAAAACAGTACGTGCTGCGGGTAAAGGT
Organism: uncultured Acidimicrobiales bacterium; assembly: GCA_964535395.1. Lineage (GTDB taxonomy): Bacteria > Actinomycetota > Acidimicrobiia > Acidimicrobiales > SHLQ01 > SHLQ01. Next base: position 2,424 of record CAZHUR010000380.1, on the reverse strand, counting down.
TGAGAGCGCAATGGAATTGTTGTCGGCGACCGATGCAAGCCTCAGCGACGTTGCGCATCGGTCGGGGTTCTATGACCAGTCCGACTTCTCGAAGCGTTTCGCCCGCATCACCGGCCGCACTCCTCAGCAATACCGATCGACCGGAAGCGACCTTCCAGGGTAGAAATTCGGCGCTGGAAGCAGCCTGTTTCTCCAATACCTCCAGCCAAATAGCGCTCACACTGAGGTATGGCTGCAATTTCTGTATTTCACAGTCCCGCCGATGGCGACGAGCTGGTTCAACCAGCGATTGAGTTGGTCGAGAAATGGTTGATTCGGGCGCGACAGCTCGAGACCGACGAAGACCGCACGTCTATGAAGCAGTTGGGCGACCTCGTTGTCGATGATGACGGTGTTGCCTTTGTGATGCAGTTCGTCGACCGTGTGGCACGACCCGACGATCACTCTGTTGCAGCCAAACAGTTGAAGGCGCTCGTGTCCGGTGGGAAGACCCCGTCGTTCCTTGGCCCGATTGACAAGCTGATGTTGAGCGTGGGTGCTCAGATCGCGCCCCTCGCGCCCCAGATCGTCATGAGGTTGGCAGCCCTTCGCATGCGGGCAATCGTTGGTCACCTCGTCGCTCCAGCTGATCGTGGCGCGCTGAAGCAGCATCTAGAGAACCAGCGGACGGGTGGTTATCAGGCCAATGTAAATCTGCTGGGCGAAGCGGTACTCGGCGAGACCGAAGCAAACGCCAGGCTCGAGCGATTGAAGGAGTTGTTGACCCTTCCCGAGATCGACTACGTGTCGGTCAAGATCACCGCGGTCGCGTCGCAGATCAACCACTGGGATCACGCCGGCAGTCTTGCCCGATTGACCGAGCGCTTGGCCGAACTGGTCGATGTTGCTTCCGAATCGTCAACGCCTACCTTCGTGAACTTCGACATGGAGGAGTACCACGACCTGCACCTGACGCTCGAGGCGTTCAAGACTGTCCTCGGCACTCCCGAGCGAGCTCACCTCGACGCTGGCATTGTGGTCCAGGCGTATCTGCCCGACAGCTTTGCGGTGCTTCAAGACCTTGTTGCATGGGCCAATGAACGGCATAGCACCGGTGGTGGAACGATCAAGATTCGTTTGGTCAAGGGAGCGAACCTCGCTCTCGAGAAGGTCGAAGCTGCAATGCATGGTTGGGAGCAGGCCCCGTTCGGCTCGAAGCTGGAAAGCGATGCTGGGTACCGCAAGTGCGTCGACTGGTTGCTGACCCCGCAGAACCTCACCGGAGTTCGGGTGGGTATTGCGAGCCATAACCTCTTCGATGTTGCTTGGGCAAAGCTCTTGAGCGAAGAGCGGGGAGTCGCCAGCCGCATCCAGTTCGAGATGTTGCAGGGAATGGCACCGGGCCAAGCTAAGGCTGTGAACGCCGACGTGGTCGACGCAGGTTCTCCAACCCTGATGTACACCCCTGCAGTTGCCGAGCAAGATTTTGACGTTGCGATCGGCTACCTGTTCCGTCGACTCGAAGAGAACGCGTCAGAGGAGAACTACCTCCATCATGTGTTCGACCTGGAACCAGGTTCAGAAGCGTTTGTGAACCAGGCCGAGTTCTTTGCCGACGGGGTCGCGCTGCGCCACTCCATCGACCAGTCGCTGCGACGAACCCAGGACCGGTCAAAACCACCAGTCCATGTTGCACCCGGCACGCCCTTCAGAAACGAGCCCGACACCGACCCGAGCCTCGTTTCCAATCGGCAGTGGATTACAGAAACGCTGGAGCTTCCAGCCCAAGACTGCACCACCTCAATCACCACCGATGTCGAAGCTGTGACGGCCGAGATCGCAACAGCTGCTCGGGCGCAGGCCGAATGGGTTGCTCGTCCAGCCAGCGAACGACGGGACATCATCGTCGCAGTGGGCGATGAGCTTGCCCGACGCCGTGGCGAGATCCTTGCCACGATGATGCACGAGGCAAACAAGACAATCGCCCAAGGAGACGTCGAAGTTTCCGAGGCAATCGACTTTGCCCGTTGGTATGGCGAACGTGGCCTCGAACTCGATCACGTCCATGGCGCCACCTTCGAACCGCTCGGTGTCATGGCGGTGATCCCGCCATGGAACTTCCCGGTCGCGATTCCAGCCGGGGGAGTGTTGGCATCGCTGGCTGCGGGCAACGGAGTCGTCTTCAAACCAGCACCTCAAACACCGCGCAGCGGGGAGATCGTTGCTGAAGCGTGTTGGGCAGCGGGTGTACCGACCGATCTGCTTCGCTTTGTGCGAACCCCGGACAATGAGGTGGGCCGCGCACTCGTCGAGAGCGTCGACGGGGTGATTCTCACCGGATCATCGGAAACCGCCGACTTGTTCCGTTCGTGGAAGCCTGACCTCAAGCTGTTTGCCGAGACTTCGGGAAAGAACGTGCTCATCATCACGCCGAGCGCCGATATC
>CAZHUR010000379.1:0-3171 GCA_964535395.1 uncultured Acidimicrobiales bacterium | reverse complement strand
GCCGACCGAAGACACCGCAGGCTCTACCGAAGAGGAATAGCCGATTTCTCGCCGATCTCCCCGTTGATGAGATCGCCATCCAGCACCCATTTTTCGCGCTAGTCACCTACGTGAGTGATGGTTTAGAGCGCGAATCGCGCTCTCCGTGAGATAGGACCTAAGTGAGTTTGCGCGGGTTTTGTACGACTGCTACAAAACGTGCGTGACGGCGAAAGTTTCGCTGTCCCTATCAAGAAGCGAGGAGCCGCGTATGGCTACAAGAATCACGGCGATAAAGCCTGGGGAGAGTCCAGACCCCGAGGTCAATCAGTTACTAGCTGATGCCAAAGATGGATGGTGGGCTGACGCCAATATGTTCGGCGTCATCGCCCGCAACCCGCAGAATCTCAAGACGATCGTTCCAGTGTTCGTCTCGTTTTTCGCTGAGGGATCAGTGGAGCCGCACCTCCACGAGCTGATGCGATTGAAGACCGGTCAAATCAACGACTGCGCGTATTGAAACACCGTTCGCAGCGTCGCCGTGCGCGACGCAGTTGGCCCTCGTGAGGCCGCATGCATGGAGCACCAACCCAAGGCTGGGGATGTTCTGACCGATAGGGAAGCACTCGGTGTCTCGCTCGCCGAAAGAATCGCCCTTGACCCACACACCGTCACCGATGACTTCTTCGCACAGTTGCGACAGCACTTCAGCGACGACGAGATCGTCGAGATGGTGTTCGCTTGTGGCATCTTCAATTGGGGTAACAAGTTCAACATCACGATGAACATGGACTCCGCTGATGAGTCCAGCTATGAGACAGACATGCAATACCGACGCGAAGAGATTGCGTAGGTAGACCATGGAATTAGCCGAAATCAACAACACTGAGCTCAATGAGCTCATCCTCGCTGAGGAACGTGGTGTGGTTCTCGACTTCTGGGGCACATGGTGTCAGCCGTGTCGCACCCTACGACCTCATCTTGAGCGTCTGGCCGACGACTACGCCGACAACTGGCGCTTGGTCGCGGTAAAGGTTGAGAACAACGAGGACATTGTCGAGCGATTCGACGTGACTCAGACACCGACCCTGGTGTTCTTGAAGCAAGGCGATGAGATTCACCGGATTAGCGGGGCCGCTACCCCGGCGATGATCGCTGAGGCAATGGACCAAAACTAACGCCGACTGTGGATGCGAGGGTGTGGGTTCTGACCCGCACCCTCCATCTCGTCGGAGTCGCCACACGTGAGGCACGGCGCCACACGTGAGGCCTTCTTCACGCGGGCTGAGAGCCCCTCGCCGTGGTTAGCGACTCGTAGCGCGCCATTCGTCGAGCTGACGGCACAGGCCTGCCACCATCACTTGGACCTCGCCGGTCGTAGCTGCCGTGCGAGCGGTCAAATGAAGTCCGAGCACTGCCGCGAGCAGGACATTGGCGCGATCGGCCGCGATATCGCTGTCCGACTCAGAACGGCCCACCGCATTGCGGAGAGCTTCGAAGACCATTGATCGGTAGGTCCGGACGCGTGTGTCAACCTCAGCATCGTCAGCCTCACCCATCATCAGGTTGACGACCAAGCATCCTCGATAACGGTTCTGCTCTATCCATTGGGCGAGTTCTCGGAGGAACGTCTCCACAGCCTCGTAGCCATCACCTTCACCCTCGAGCAGCGAGAGCAGGTCAACTTCGACCCGTTCTTCGTAGCGATCAATCGCCTGAAGGAGCAGGCCTTGCTTAGACCCGAACGCGTTGTAAATGCTGGACTGGCGCATGCCGAGCGCAGTCTCGAGTTCTCGGGTTGTTGAGTTGCGGTAGCCGCGTTCCCAGAAGAGGTCCACGGCAGCATCGATCGCCGATTCTTCGTCAAAGAGACGCGGGCGACCGGGGGGTTTCGACTTTTGAAGCACGCCTCAACTATAGGATCTGCCGGTCACTGAGAGCACGCCAGGCTTGTTACTGCGAGGCCGAATTTGTCGATTCAGCCAGCGCTAACCCAAGATAAACCCAGCACTTCCCCCACCAAAGATTTGTGCACCGTTTGTGACCGCATAGGTATCAAACCGTGCACAAAAACCGGAGATGGACATGTCGGGGATAGTGATGTGGGTAAGTGCGCTTGCCGTGGCGGTTGCGCTTTCGTTTGGTTTGAGCGAAGTAGGCCTGGCGGCGGTAGACGCCGCTCGAGCACAGACGGCCGCGGACGCCGCCGCGCTCGCTGGAGCAGGCGATGGGGAAGCGGCCGCGCATGCCGCCGCGATTCGAAATGACGCGCGGCTCATCGCGATTCGCGTCGACGGTTCGATTGTTGATGTGATCGTCGCGTACCGCGAACGGACCTCAAGCGCGCGTGCCGAGCGCATCTTGGTACCCATACTCGACTAAGGAAAGTCAGATTTGTTGGGGTAGGCGTTCACCGTTGTCGCCCGTGATCGAATACACTCGCCCCTGTGACAGCCATCGATGATTCCGAAGAGACGGTTCTCGCGGACGCATCCGATGAGGAAGCGTTGGCGGAAACCACTGAATCGCTCTTCACCGGCGGCCCCCTCGCTGAAACGGTCAGCGACCCCGTTTTCGAACCCGAAGTTGTAACCGAAGAAGACGTTGTAGAAGGTAATGCTGAAGGTGCAGTGGCCCTCGCAGCCGCTCCCGCCGCGCTCCCCGACGAGCAACGTTCCTCTCCGATGCTCGTGGAGCGCATCCAAGAACGACGGTTGCGGGCCCGCAAGGTACGACGGCTCGTCCGTCACATCGAACCGTGGTCCGTGCTCAAGGTTGGACTGCTCTTTAACTTCTGCATGTGGGTCGTCATCATGGTTGCCGGCGTGCTGCTGTGGAATGCCGCCGAAACCGCGGGAACCATCGGCGACATCGAACAGTTCGCTGAAGAGATCTTCGCCCTCGAAGAGTTCGCTTTCGAAGGCGAACAGATCTTCCGTGCCGTCGCACTCGGCGGTCTCGTTCTTGCAGTGGCCGCTACTGGCTTCATGGTCCTCTTTGCTATCTTGCTCAACCTGATCTCCGATCTCACCGGTGGCGTCCGTGTCACCGTGGTTGAAGAAGAGACGGCTCGGCCGATCTCTACGTTGCCGCGCCGAGGCTAACTCGGTACGGTTTTCTGGCCCCCGGGTATTTCCGGGCCTATAGCTCAGTTGGTTAGAGCGCACCCCTGATAAGGGTGAGGTCGCTGGT
>CAZHUR010000378.1:0-3189 GCA_964535395.1 uncultured Acidimicrobiales bacterium | reverse complement strand
GAATATGGGTTAGTCCAGCGCTGGCATTGCCTGTTTCGAGGAAGATGATGTCGCCATTGCCGTTTCGCCCGATGCGCTGGCTATTGGCGGGAGTGTGTCGGACTCCATTCGCTTCGAGCTCGGCTACTAGTTCTGTATCACAACGACTGTTGTTGTGCACCAAAACGTTCTCGTCACCTGCTGCGACGTGGTACGTGTGGATGCCATCAACAGTCAGGTCATACGCCGGTGCGTGGTGGGCAGTGTCCCACAACAGGTTTCCCGCTTCGACCGTCTCACCGTCTGCTGTTAGGAGATAGTCACCTTCATCAATGTGCTGGGTTTGTTGCCACGCCTGATCGGTGACGTTCCAACGTAACCGTGCCTGGCACAGTTACGTTTTCCGGCGCCCGTGCCTAGTACTCGCGTTCGAATTCGACTCGGTCGGATTTGAATTGTTCGAAGTCAGCCAGGATCTGATCGAACTGTGACTCGGTTATGGTTACGAAGTCTTCGAGGTCCTCGTAGTGATGCATCGACTCGGAAAGATACACGAAACCGGGGGTGCCGGCGATGTAGAGCAGCTCCCCCCACGAGTACCAGTGATCGTCCGAACGCCTAGCCTTCCTCAAGTACGAGAGTTGCGGCTCTATGAACGAATCGACACTCGCAACATCGAGGAGCTTCAGGCCGCCTCTAGCTCGCACGTTCGACGAAATCCTCGGCGTCCGACCATCTACGTAGTAGCGAACCTCGATCTTCTTCATGCGATTCGATCTCGGAAGCATTTCGAGCACAACGCCAGTGCCAACTACAGAGCCGTGAAGCAGACGCACAGCAGCCCCAGGAGTGGCGTATACCTCGGCCAATTCGTGAATGAAACGAATGGTTGCAACCATGCGACTTCCGGGCTCTCCACCTTCCTCAACACTCTCGACCATTCCTGTGAACGCTTGGTCGGGCATATGTTCACCCAAGCCATCAAACTGGTACGCGACAATGCGGTGCCCGGCGACAAACGTGCCCTTGAAACCGCCGTCTTCTGGCGACATCAAATCAACTTGGATCCGGACTCGGTGGCCGATCATGTATCCACCGGGCAGGCATCAATTGCCATTGCTACCACCCTCGCTTTCGGTGAGCTGACGGAACAATCGGTCAACGCTGTCGTGATCGTGAGAAACGCTCCAATGCCAGACAATCGAGTGGACCGCATTGCGGTGTTCTTCGACGGAACCGAATCTCTGCATTAGCGCTTGGCGGAGCGCAGCATCCTCTAGTCCGATTTCGTCGTGCACTGCCTGCAACACGGAACTTGCGCTACCACCAGATGGCATCTCATCAAAACGACGAAGCACTTCGGCAATCTGGTCGCGTTCACGCTCTCGTTCATGATCATGCCGGCTCGCCTGCGTGGCTAGAAAGCTCTCGCGAGCTGAGACCTGCTGTGGGTGTTCCTCTTGTGCGACGAGGCAGAAGTCCCTGATTGCACCATAGATGGCCCTGAGCTCGCCAGCCGTGCCAACGAACCCATCTGAGATCAGATCGAAGTCGGCAATCTGGCGGACGTTGCCATCCTCGTCACGCTCGAGCGTGGAGTCGAACACGAATCTCGTGCCATCGCTTTTCTCGAACTCGGCCGAAAACGAATGGTGCCCGGTTGATCGAATCGCAACTAAACGAGAGCTAGCCGACAAACCCACGTCCTTCCGACACACGCCTAGCGCAAGCGTAAACGTTCAGACCCGTCCGTAGCCGAACCTGTTGATCTGATAGCGATAGATCCAACGGAGAGCTTCCACAGCCTCCTCAGAAATCTGTGGGAACCTATCGCGAGACTTAGCCTTAGCCCGAGCAACCTGCCTCTCAGTTTCCTCGCCACTCGATCACGAGCAAGATACCAAAACGGGTCGGGCGCAGATGGGCCAGCCCAGATCGCATCCAACTGCTGTCATTCTCAAGCTGTCCTCCCAAACGGCACACCCAGTGTCAAACTGCTTCTGCCACCGTAGGCGAGGACCTTCAGCCGAGGAGTCACCTCGGCGAATCCGCCATCTGACACGGGGTTTCGCTGTCGTAGCCATACGTCGACTGTCGCCGCCCTAGTGGAAAAATTGGGTCCATGCGTTGCTGAGATCTCGCTCCAGAACCTCTGGCGATTCGATCCTCGTTGTCACCAGACCCATGTCTCCCCAGGGTGGGAGGTGAAGGTGACTGTCGAGGTCGATCTGCAGTACGAGATGCCCCGAAGTGCTGTTGTTCTGGTGGTCACCAAACCCGAACAATCGGTGTAGTGGCGGAGGAGCCATTGGAAGCTTGATGCATTCCTCGCTCAGGATCAACGAGTGCTCTTCATCGACTGTCCATTCGACAGAAAGAAGCATTGGGAACGACCCGAACCGGCGTTCTTCCTCAAGGTCTTCTGGCCACTCTGCTTGTTCGACCACACGGCCTTTGGGAACGTGTTTGACGACGCAGTTAGAGCCCTCGAAAAGCGGACCATCGTTCTGGGGCGCTCGGAAGAAGATCAAGAGATGCCCGTCCTGCTTGATCGGGTACGGGGAAAGAGGTGCGAGCTCAGCACAATCCACCTGCGCGAAGAACGACAGTCTCTCTCCCTCGTCACCATGCGGCCATTCGAATCCGATTGGCACGTCGGGCCGCCCACCGAAGCGGCTTAAGCGATTCGGCTTCGGCACGCCCGAGTAGTCGTGGAGTAGCCGAACCGAAAGGCTCGCATTGTTGAGCACCGATTCGCGATCTTGATCGTCGAGCGGTTCAACTGCGCTGTGCAGTAGCTCCGTTGCGGCCTCCACTGTTGAGGGAAACGAGCGAGGCCCGCGCGAGTCGGGCATCTCAAGTGGTAGGTCGTCGAGCGAGCGGACTTGGTCGAGGATCAGAAGAATCGAATAGCTACCGAAGGAGACAAACCTGTCAGAAGGCGTGTCGCTGAGCTGCAGCCCGTTTCCTCGTCGCACAACGAATGTCCTTCCATCCGAACTCGCGCCCCGTGTCTCACTCAGAGGACTTGAGACCGCTCGCTTTTCGTCATCGAGCGGAAGGATCTCGCCGTTCAAATCGGCTGGAATCAGCCAGTCGCCGCATTCGATACCGTGCTCGGTGTAGTGGGCAATGTCAATCCTCGTAATCCCATCAAGCAACGACGCAACGGCACGGTGTTCACCCGTTTCAAGATCCAGCGCAACCAAG
>CAZHUR010000377.1:0-3198 GCA_964535395.1 uncultured Acidimicrobiales bacterium | reverse complement strand
GCTGTCATCTGTCGCGAATGCAGCGCGGGTGCTGAAGTCGTTCTCGGCAAAGAATCCGACCTGGGGTGTGTCAGAACTCGCAGTCGAGCTGGACTTGTCGACGTCAACTGTCCATCGCCTGCTCAGTACGCTCGCCGACGAAGGAGTGCTCGACCAAGATGACGAGAGCGGCCGGTATCGCCTCGGCCTCTCGGTTTTCGATATGGCGGCGGCCATGCCAAAGCAGCGATCCCTACACGAGGCGGTACTTGTTTCGATGACCGAGCTTCGAAGCCGAACCGGCGAAACCGTGCAGGTCGGGGTTCTCGACGGCCACGAGGTCGTGTACGTCGAAAGGCTCGACTCCCCAAACACTCTGCGGGTGTTCACCCAGCTAGGGCGACGAGCTGCGGCTCACAGGACGAGCTCGGGCAAAGTAATCATCGCTTCTCTTCCGCGTCCTGAACGCGAGCGTCTACTCGAGGACCTGATTCTCGATCGTGCAACGGAGTTCACCATCACCGATCCGGCGGAGCTGCGTGAAGAGCTGGCACTGACTCTTCGACGCGGATATGCCGAGAACCGTCAGGAGTCGGAGTTGGGTGTTGTGTCGGTGGCGGCTCCGATCCGGGATGCGACGGGCCATGCCGTTGCCGCGCTCAGTCTTGCCGGGCCCAGTGAACGTATGGAAGAGAAGAAGGAAACCTACGCTGAAGCGGTGATGCTGCTCGCTCGGACCGTGTCGACCCAGATGGGCTGGCGAGGGGCAAAGCCTTAAGCAATCTCGGAAGACGTTCGTGATTCAGTCGAGGTGTAGAGCGAGGTGTTGGTGAAAGTTGACGATCGCGCTTTCGAAGTGTCCGAACGTTAAATGTGAGTTTGCCTTCGTCGTCATCGTCTCTTGGATCGCACGTGCGGCCTCACGATCCTCGTCCTGACCAAAGTCATTGACAAACCGGACGTCGCGCTGCGCTTCTTCAAGGGTGATCGGCGAGTCGCCGTTGCGCTCGTTGAACACCCGGTAGATCACCCAGCGGGTTTGCGATGGGCTCACCGGCTCGAGGATCACGAGGTTCGAGTGCTTCGATAACACCGCAATGCTCGCGTTGGGGAACAGGTTGTACACCGATGTGGCCACACCGGTCAGTTGACGTTCCTCGGGCGGGATGTCTCGAAGGCTCTCGATTCGTCGGAACGGAAAGATGACTCGAGAGTTCGGTCCATAGATCTCGACGATGTTTGTGTTGTCGAGGCCGTAGGGAAAGAAGGTTTCTCGATGCAGCGCCTTGATGTGGTATCCCTCTTGCAACGTCTCGTTGAGGATCTTCCAATTTGCCTCGTCGACTAATTCGTCCTCTTCGAGCATCTTCTGAGTCGGTGAGAGATAGTCGAGGAAGCCGTCTATATCGTCGGAGCTGATCGCCCCAACCTGTCGCACATAGACGAGCCCGCCCTTCTCTGCTGCGCTCACCTCGACTAGCCCGTGTTCTGCGGGGTCCAGATCGGCAAACCCCGAACGCCCGGGTATGGCCTTGAGGTCACCCTCGAGGTTGTATGTCCACGCGTGATACGGACACGAAAAGGCGTTGGTGCATCCTGACCCGGTCGCAACTTGCATTCCGCGGTGGCGGCAGGCATTGATGAACGCTCGTACTTGACCGTCCTTACCCCGGACGACCAGTAGCGGAGTACCCGCTGCAGTTCGGGCAACGAAGCTACCCGGCTCGTCGAGGGCGACCGAGGGGCAGAACGGGACAGCTAGTCGACGCAGCAACGAAATCTCAGCGTCGAACCGTTCTTGGGAGAAGTAGTGCTCGACCGGCTCACGCCAGATCGTGTCACCAACATCGGTCGTGCCGTTGTCGATGTGTTCAAAGATGCGTTCGATCGCTTGCTGGTCAGTCAGCAACATCTTTGGTTCGTGGTCCAATCCGGTTTTTGAACTAGCCATTCGCAAGCCCCCGGCTAAGAGTAGGCGATCGATCTGCACTAGATCACCTCAGATGACATGCACGATGCACTAGGCATCCCGGTATGTGGGATTGCGGTTCCTCCTGTGTCGAGGATTCCACTACCTTCCCCCTATGGAAAGCCTGCGGGAGTTCGACGTTCTGTTGCTCGACTTTGGCGGCGTCTGCCTTTTGAACCCGGTGGAGCTTCACCACAAGGCCACCGAGGTGCTTGGGTTGCCCGAAGGCTCGTTTCAGTGGCTGGGACCGGTCGACCCATCCACCGATGAGTTGTGGCAAGACATGATCGCCGGCGCCCTGACCGAGCGAGAGTATTGGGCTCGCCGGGCGAGCGAAGTTGGCAAAGCAGGCGGGCGAGACTTCGACACCCGCGCTTACATGACGATGCTCTATGAGCCTGCAAGGCCCGAACTCGTCCGCCCGGAGGCGACCGAAACAGCGGTACGAGCCGTCGCGGCCGGGTATGGCGTGTCGTTGCTCACAAACGATATGCGTGCGTTTCACGGTCGCGAGTGGGAACACGACATCGACTTTTTACAAATCGTCGACCACATCGTCGATTGTTCAGACACCGACATCTTGAAACCGGATCCGCGTGCATTCACTCGTGCCGAAGAGTTGATTGGCGTGTCGGCCGACCGCATGCTCTTTGTCGACGATCAGCCAATCAACGTGCAGGGTGCAAAGGACTTTGGCATTGAGTCAATGTGGTTCGATATTTCGAAGGCTGCCGAGTCTTGGCACGAAGTCGCGTCCCGCCTCGGTATCGAGAGATCTACAACACCCGAAGTTCGATAGATCCAAGGTCGGCAGAGGACAACGCGTAGGTGGCTCCGCTGACAACATCGAACGGTGCGGTTAGGCCTCCCGTGAAAATGATTTCACCAGCTTTCACATGGAGTTGCTCTTCTGCGAGTGACCTCACGAGCCAAGCAATCGCTTCCCAGGGCGAGCCCATAGTCTGGTCGCCCAGTCCTGTGCTTGTCTCGGTTTCATTTGAAAACGAGACCTCCACGTCGTGAAGTTCAGTGCTCGTCGTTGAGAACTCTCCGAGCCCGATAGCCGCGCTCGATGAGTTGTCGGCGGTGTTATCGAGAGCCTCAAAGTTGAACGAGGGGAAGCGGGGGTCGACGACTTCAATCCCGAGGGCCCACTCTCCACCAAGTTGCTTCAGTTCCGCGGCGCTGATGTCGTCAGGAAGGTCCGCGGCGGAGCGCCAGACGAGTTCAGGTTCGACCTTTGGGTGGAT
>CAZHUR010000376.1:0-3200 GCA_964535395.1 uncultured Acidimicrobiales bacterium | reverse complement strand
CATTTGGGCAGATCCATGAGTCCAACGAGTCTAAGTCACTTTTGAGGCCGACTCAACGCGGGCTGAGCAAATCACCACGCAGCGTGTGAACGGCGTCACACAACCGATTTAGCGTGCTTTTTCGGCCAAAGTTCCGAGATAAAGCGCAATCACGTTCGGGTCGGTGAGCAGATTGCGTCCGGTGTCGGTGTAGGCGTTGCGGCCCTGATCCAGCACATAACCTCGATCGCAAATTTGCAAACAGCGAGCAGCGTTCTGCTCGACCATCACCACGGCAACTCCGGCGGTGTTGATCTGTTTGGTGTTGATGAACACCTGGTCCTGAAGCACCGGTGACAGCCCGGCTGATGGCTCGTCGAGGAGGAGGACCTCCGGGTCCATCATGAGCGCACGGCTCATGGCGAGCATCTGACGTTCACCACCGGAAAGAGAACCGGCGCGCTGGTTCAAGCGCTCACCTAGGCGAGGGAACATGTCTGTCACAAATTCGAGGCGTTCTTTGAACTGCTTCTTACGCAGGTAGATGCCCATCTCGAGGTTCTCTGAAATGGTGAGCGACGGAAACACGTTGTTGTTCTGCGGAACATACCCAATGCCCCGACTTACGAGTTCGTGTGCCGACAGCCCGGTGATGTCGTCTCCGCGGAAGGTGACACTGCCCTCGCGAACGTCGAGCAACCCAAAGAGGGCCTTGAGCAGGGTCGACTTTCCAGCACCGTTCGGACCGATGATGCCAACGAGTTCGCCGGGCGACAGTTCGAGAGAGCAACCGTTCAGAATATCGACGCCCGGAACGTAGCCAGCTCGGATGTTGTCGACGTGAATAATGAATTCGCTCATTCTTCTTCCGCCCTTGTCTCTTCTGGCTCTGCCTCTGATTCGTCATCGAAGCTGAGTTCGCTGTCGTGGTGAGAACCGAGGTACGCGTCGACCACCGCTTGGTTCTCACCAATGTCGTCGGGTGTTCCTTCGGCGATGATCTTGCCTTCGGCCATGACCACGACCCAGTCGGAGATATCTCGCACAACATCCATGTCGTGTTCGACGAAGATGACGGTACGGCCCTCGGCACGGAGCTGCTTCACATGGCCAAGTAGCGACTGGGTGAGCGCCGGGTTCACACCAGCCATTGGCTCGTCGAGCATGACCAACTCTGGTTCGGTCATGAGCGCACGCGCCATCTCGACGAGCTTGCGCTGACCACCAGAGAGGGTGCCTGCGAACTGGTCGCTCATGTGGGTCATGTTGAAACGGTCGAGCAGACCACGTGCCTGCTCCTCAACCTCTTTCTCACGCTTGGACCAAAGCGGGGTAACGAGCGCCTTCAAGAAGCTCTCGCCAGGCTGGTCCTTTGCGCCGAGCTTCATGTTTTCGAGAACGGTCAACCGAGACAGAGCCTTGGTCAGCTGGAATGTGCGCACCATGCCGCGGGCGGCAAGCTTGTACGAGGACACGCCGTCGATCGACTTGCCATTCAGCTCGACGTGACCGTCGTTCGGCTGATCGAACCCAGTGAGCAGATTGAAGAACGTCGTCTTGCCAGCACCGTTCGGGCCGATGAGGGCCGTGATTGCACCGCGTTGAATGTAGAGCTCATCGACGTCTACTGCAGTCAGACCGCCGAAGCGACGGACCACGTTCTTCGCAACGAGGATCTCGTCGGGCTTGCGAGATTTTGGGAGCGGATCGACGTCATCGAAGACGCCTTCGATCGGGTTTGGAATGTTCTCTTCTTCGAAGGCTGCGCCAGCGCCGCCGCCGCCGGCGGTAGCACCGAGGACGATCTCTTCGGCGTTGTTATCTTCGATTTTTAGATTCTTGTCAGCAGAGTCAGCGGTCATCGAGCGCCATCTCCTCTCTGTTACCGAAGACGCCTTGAGGTCTGAGCCACATCAACAACATCAAGGCAGCGCCGAAGATCACGAATCGCAACTGGTCGACGTTGAACACACTGAGGTTAAAGAAGGTTTCGAGTTCGTCCTCCAGGTCTGTGCCGATCAATTCACGCATAAACGTAATGAGCCCCGAGATGAGCGCCCAGTAGATCATCGAGCCCGCAACAGGCGACCACACCTTGCCGACGCCACCGATAATCAGCACGGTCCAAATGAGGAAGGTGATAACCGGGTTGAACGTGTCGGGCTGAACAGACTGGCGAGAGATGACCTGAAGCATCCCGGCAAAACCGCCGATCACACCACCGAGGATCAACGCCTGAAGCTTGTATGAGTAGGCGTTCTTACCAAGTGCACGAGCAGCGTCTTCATCCTCGCGAATCGACTTGAGTGCACGACCCCACGGACTGCGGATGAGCTGCCAGTTGAGAAGCAGGAAGAACCCGACGAGCGTCCAACCAACGAGCATGACCCACAGATCGTTCGCCCGGTACTCGAAGAAGAAGAACCGGTACACCTCGGTGCCTGGCCGGGTGAAGATGTTGAACTCGAAGAACGGATCGGCAAAGTCGTTGATGCCTTGTGCGGCGCCGGTTCGATCGGTGTTTCCGCGCCAGCGCACAAAGATTCGCAGCGCTTCAGACGCGGCGATTGTCGTGATGCCCAAATAGTCAGCTCGTAGGCGCAGCGTCGGAATGCCCAAGATCAACGCCATCAAGGTCGGAAGCAGAACTCCGACCAGGATGCCGAGCCAGAAGCTCTGATCGAGCCAGAACACGGTGATACCCACCCCGTAGGCGCCTGCGGCCATGAAACCAACATGGCCGAAGTTCAAAAGCCCGGTGAAACCAAAGTGGATGTTCAAGCCAATCGCTGCCATGGCAAAGACCATGGCGTTCACGCCGATCGATTGAGAGAAGATCTGTTGGAGGATGATGCCCCAGTCGATACCCATTATCCGATCCTCTCTGGCCGGCCGAGTAGGCCTTGAGGACGAACCAACAACACGACCACCATCACGAGCAGCGCGATCATGTTTTTCAATTCGGGGTCGAGCACGATGGTCGACAGGTTGATGGTTAGGCCGATGAGGAGGGCCCCGAGCAAAGCTCCGTAAGCCGTTCCCAAACCACCGAGCGTCACCGCTGCAAAGATCAGCAAAAGGGTTCGGAAGCCAAAGTCCCAGCTGACCTGGTCGAGAGCGAAGAACGCTCCTCCCAAGGTGGCCGCTGCAGCACCCCAGATCCATACGCTGGAGATGACCCTCTGAACGTCGATGCCGGAAGATTCGGCGAGATCGACGTT
>CAZHUR010000375.1:0-3201 GCA_964535395.1 uncultured Acidimicrobiales bacterium | reverse complement strand
CCCCCGCATGTGAGAACAGCCTCTTGCGCGCCCGCGCTCGTGCCAATCCCCGCTATGACCATCGAGAGAATGACCGCCGCCACGGCAAGTTTCGCTCGCATTTCGCAACCCCATTTCCTAGCCGCCAGGCATACCGCCCGGTAACTCTACTCATGAGTTTTTCGAAGCGCCAGGGATTTTTGTAAAGAGCGTTACAGAATTTCCATCACCGGAGGGTTACTCCGGATACTCAGCACACACCGACGCGTCGTGAGGCGAACCTTGCTTGGGTAACGGTGAACGCATCGCCGAATTCTGCGCTGAGCAATTCTTGGAGGTCTTGGCATGAGAACGAGGACACAGAGAGGTAACCCTGGGCCGCTTGGACTGCTTCGCCACCCCAGTCCACGGTGATCGAGTTGAGGGCGAACGTTGCCTGCTTCTCGGTGAATTGTTCGCCGGTTGCAGAGGTGAGCCGATCGAACAGGCGGACTCTCGAGATTGCCGAAATTCGTAGGATCTCCTCGGAGGCCTGGATGGCTTCTTGTCCCCAGTTGACCGTGATGGAGTTGACGGCGAACGTTGCCTGCTTCTCGGTGAACTGGTCTCCGAATTCTGAGGTGAGTCGGTCGAAGAGCCCTCGTGGTGAGACCGCGCTCAGCCGCACGTGGCCCTGGGCAGCTTCGATTGCTTCGGCGCCCCAGTTGACCGTGATGGAGTTCATGGCGAACGTTGCCTGCTTCTCAGTGAACTGGTCTCCGAATTCTGAGGTGAGTCGGTCGAAGAGACCGGTTGGGGACACTGCGGAGACTTGTACGTGAGCTCGCGCAGCTTGGATTGCTTCGGCGCCCCAGTTCGGCTTGATCGAGTTGATCGCGAATGTTGCTTGGTTTGCGGTGAAGCCGTCGCCGAAGTCCGCAGTGAGCCGATCGAAGAGGTCTTGTTGAGAGAAAGCACCTTGGTCGATGTGATTAGTGGCGGCTTCGATTGCTTCGGCACCCCAGTTCGGGCGGATCGTGCGGATGGCGAAATTCGCTTGGCGGATGGTGAAGTGGTCTCCAAACTCTGAAGTCAGCCGATCGAACAAGGCTTGTTCTGAGTATGAGGTTCGATCGAGGTGCGCGGTCGCGGCATCGATTGCTTCTCGGGCCCAGTTGATGTTGACCGAATCGACAGCGATCCGTGCGTCGGTCAGCGAGAAGTTGTCGCCGAACGGAGAGGTCAACTGACTGATGAGGCCGACCTTGGAAAACGTGCCTGTCTCGATGTAGTTCTCGGCGGCTTCGGCGGCTTGTCGCTGAGTAGACGTGAGGGTCTGGGCGCCGACGTTGGTCGACAAGCCCGCCACGGTGAGTGCGAGAGTGAGCACTGTAACGACAATTTTCGTGCGCATTTCAGATACCTCCCCAAACCACCGACAGCGTTGGGTCCGCCACATTACTTTCCGGGTCACCGCAGGTGGTGACTATCCCCAACGGTTTTCGTACATGTCAGTAGTTCAGCTCTTGGGGGTTGGCGGAGAGTCTTGTTCTGTTCCGCGGCCGCCCGTCGTGCATAGGTCCGTAGACCTATGGTCGACAAAATGCCAAAAAACTTGAGCTGAGCTCCCGGTCCGTAACAGGCGGGGGATATCTCCCAACCGCTAAAGAACGGGTCGTATGGGCCGAAAGGCCTATACGAGTTTGCAGGCAAATTCCGGTGTCTTGGGGTAACACCACCACTAGCCCTGCCGATTCTCAACGACCTTGGAGGGTGCGACATGTTGCAACGACTACTACGAGTTCTGGCAATGCTCTTCGGTGTTTTCATTCTGGTGAGCTGCGGTGGCTCTGAAACAGGTCCTGCTCAAGACGCGATCGATGCAGTAGTCGACGACGAGATCCCAGACTCCATTCCCTTCGCCGATGACGAAGACACAGATTCAGAAGTCGACGAGCAAGTAGAGACGTCGACCACGGTCGAACTTCTCGACGAGCAAGAAGGAACGGTTCAGGTCGCCGAGGTGTGCGCCTTTGAAGACGACGAGAGTCTGAGCTTCGAAACACTGCCAGGCGTGTCATGCCAAGAGGTCATCGCAGCAGCGCAGAACGTGCTCATCCCGTTCGGCTACGACGCCACGTCACAGGGCTTCTTCAACGAGATCGTCACGATCTGCCAAGACCTCGATATCGAAATCACTCACCTGCCAGAGTCACCTCAGGTGCCAGCCCTAGCCGATGCCATCGTAGGAACGCTATGCCCCGGCGACCGGGCGCTGATCGTTGAAGCGAGCTAGTTCGGTCACCCCGACCTGACGGCTAGTGCTCGTTCTTACAAAATTTGAAACTAAATGGAACCAAACTTTGAGCGGTGGCATTGGAGCCCCGACGGCACGCGCGGAATGACCGCAAAAACAATTCGTGCCCGGGGGAGACAAAATGAAATTGATCAAGTTCGTCCGTGCGAGGATCGTGCCGCTACTTGCGCTGACGATGTTAGTTGGCTCGATTCTGTCGATTGGGCCAGCAGTAACGGCTTCGGCTCAAACGGCCTGTACATCGGCCGCGTCAGATTCTGACGGCGACGGCTGGGGTTGGGAGAACAACGCGTCGTGTCGAGTTGTTGCAGGCACGAACCCAACTACGTCCACGAGTTCAGGAGCAACCTGCGTCGACACTGATGGAGACGGTTGGGGATGGGACGGATCGGCAAGCTGTCGCGTGACAGCGGCTGCACCGTCATCACCTGCACCGTCAACGCCAGTTACGAACACGCCAAACGAGACAGCATTGTGTCGAAGCTTGAGCACCGTAGGGAGCAACGGCTGGGGCTTCGAGAATGGCGCCTCGTGTCGTGCACT
This sequence comes from uncultured Acidimicrobiales bacterium, assembly GCA_964535395.1. Classification (GTDB taxonomy): domain Bacteria; phylum Actinomycetota; class Acidimicrobiia; order Acidimicrobiales; family SHLQ01; genus SHLQ01. The sequence continues at coordinate 383 of CAZHUR010000375.1, read as the reverse complement.
ACAACCGGTTATCAACCTCAGAATCTCGCAAAGCAATCACTATCTTGGGAGCTTTTGGTCTGTGAGCTTTTCTGACCAGGACAACTCCAACGTCATTGGTTGGAAGATCACACGTAACGGGACCGAGTTGCGAACAATTCATCGTGTGCCTGGCCAAACCGACTACAGCTTCCTCGACCCAGTGAGTCTTGGTCACTACTACGGGGTGGAACCAATCGTTGCTGGCGGCGGTCTCGACTACAGCCCAACCATGACAATCGTCTCGCCGATTGATGGCCCTGAACAAGTCGCTGAACCCAGCGATTTGAGGGTTCGTCAGATCTTGAACAGCGGCGACAGCTCTCCGAGCACCGGCGACGAGGAATGGCGAGACAATCCTGACG
>CAZHUR010000374.1:0-3230 GCA_964535395.1 uncultured Acidimicrobiales bacterium | reverse complement strand
GTCGCAGTAGTAACCGTGTACGAAATAGCAGGCGGTGTCGGAAGCGTCGACGAGGTCTTCAGCCAACGGTTCATCGTCGGAAAAAGTGACCGGGTTCCAACCCATGTGCGGCACCTTGAGAGAGGCATCGTCGAGTTCGAACTTTCTCACCGTGCCAGGCAGGAGGCCAAGACACTCGACTCCGCCATCTTCTTCGCTGTCGTCAAAGAGCAGCTGCATACCAACGCAAATGCCAAGGACCGGCTTTCCAGACTCAACAGCTTCGGCCAACGCCACATCGAGGCCCCGTTCGCGCAGCTCCTTCATGCAAGTTGCTGCTGCTCCAACCCCTGGAAAGATGACATGGCTCGCGGCCCGGATCTTGTCGTGATCCGCGGTGATATCGGCATCAAAGCCGAGCCTGCGTACCGCGTGAGCAACCGAGGTTACGTTGCCGGCGTTGTAGTCGAGAATTGCAACTGTCATTGCTCTAATCGTCGCAGGTGTCGACGCCTTTTCCTCGCCAGTAGTCTGAGCGGGTGGCTGAAACATCTACAGACTCTGGCTTTTCCAAGTCCAACGACGACGGAGATCGCCTACCGATCAAGATGCTCAACGATCGAATTCTCGTGGGCGACGGCGATGAAGAAGGCGAACGCCGGTCGTCGGGCGGAATTCTCATTCCGGCAACCGCGCAAGTAGGCAAACGCTTGGCTTGGGCCAAGGTAGTTGCCGCTGGCCCGAATGTTCGCAACATGGAGATTGGCGACCGAGTGCTGTTCAACCCTGAAGACCGATACGAGGTCGAGGTCGGCGGCCATGACTACATCATCTTGCGAGAGCGCGACGTCCACGCTGTGGCGGCCGAACGCCTCGAAGAAGGCTCGACTGGACTGTACCTGTAGCAATGGTGGACCAGAGGGCGACAGCGCCACCTATCGAGCCAGACTTTGACGCCTTTGTCGCGTACGCACGGGATCATCGTGTCGTGCCGGTGTGGAGGTCGCTGCTAGCCGACCAGGTGACGCCCGTTGCGATCTTTGCGCGCTGTATAGGCGACCAGGACGGGTTCCTTCTCGAGTCGGTCGAGAACGGAGATCGATGGGGCCGTTGGTCTTTCCTCGGTCGAAACCCGCTCGCCACGATCGTCTCCAATTCGGGCGAGCTAAGCGTCACTGGTCCCGCAGCCGAACAAATCACCCTCGGTGACGGAATGCTCGCAACGCTCGAGTGGATGCTCGAGGAGTTCTCCACGCCCGAGATCGACAGCCTTCCTCCGTTGCACTCCGGGATGATGGGATACCTCGGCTACGACGTCGTTCGTGAGGTTGAACGTCTCCCGAACGTGCCCACCGATGACCACGGGTTCGCCGACGGCGTGATGTCGTTGATCGGCGAGATCGCGGCGTTCGATCATTGGAAACAACAGGTCACACTCATCTCGCATGCCCTGATCCCGGAGAATGCAAGCGAGGAAGATTTGCGCTCGGTCTATGACGAATCGATCGAACGTCTCGAATCGCTTCAGAATGACGGCGCGCAACCACTCGACGAGCCGCTGGTCTCGCCACCGCCCCTCGATGCACCTCTGCCAGAGGTCACCTCGACGATGGGGGAGGAGGAGTACTGCAGAGCTGTCGAAGTTGCCAAGGAGTACATTCTCGCCGGTGACATTTTCCAGGTGGTGCTCGCCCAACGGTTCGACTTCGAACTCGATGCAGAACCATTCGATGTGTACCGCGTGCTTCGACAAGTCAACCCGAGCCCCTACATGTACTTCATGCGCCTCGGCGACCTGCACATCGTTGGTGCTTCACCCGAGCCGATGGTTCAACTTCGCGACGGCAAGGTGATCTCTCGTCCGATCGCCGGAACTCGGCCGCGGGGCGCCACCCCTGAGGAAGATCGCCTTCTCGGCGCAGAACTTGCCGAACACCCAAAAGAGGTAGCCGAACATGTCATGCTTGTCGACCTGGCGCGCAACGACATTGGGCGCGTTATCGAATTTGGAAGCGAGTCCAGAGACCAGATCATGGAGCTCGAGCGCTACAGCCACGTTATGCATCTCACTTCGCAGGTGAGCGGCACGTTGGCTGAAGGAAAGAGCGCGATCGATGTGTTGAGAGCAACCCTGCCGGCTGGAACTGTTTCGGGAGCGCCCAAGGTTCGGGCAATGGAGATCATCGACGAACTCGAGCCGGTCAAGCGTGGCCCGTATGCGGGTGTGATTGGATACCTCGACTTCTCGGGAAACATCGACACTGCGATCGCCATTAGAACGATGTTCATCAACGGAAACCACGCGTCGGTCCAGGCTGGCGCCGGGGTGGTTGCCGATAGCGTCCCCATCGATGAACACAATGAGTGCATCAACAAATCGAAGGCGTTGCTCGCGGCCGTACCGGGAGCGCGCATCATGACCCAACAACGCAAAGGATCATCATGAGCGTCTATGTAGGTGAGCGCGACGTGGTGTTGGTCGAAGGCGAAGAAGCCACGACGTACCTCCAAGGCCAGATCAGTCAAGACGTTGACCAACTCGCCCCCGGCGACTCTGCGTGGAGCCTCATCCTGCAACCGCAGGGCAAGGTCGACGCATGGTTCCGCATCACACGGACCGGTAACGACGCGTACTTGCTCGATGTCGACACTGGCTTCGGCGAGACGCTGTTGGCGCGGCTCAAGCGTTTCAAGCTTCGCACCAAAGCGGACCTCGAATTGTCGACCTGGACGTTGCACGCATACGACGGCGAGCCGACAGCGGACGTGGACGCACCGATCGTTGCTCCCTCTGCGACGGGAACGGGTACCGACGTCATCGGCCCTGAACTTGGTGACCCGGCCGGCGAGGTGGCGACAGCCGAGGAGTATTTGCGCCGACGAATCCTGGCCGGCGTGCCTGCAATGGGTTCTGAACTCGACGACTCGACGATCCCCGCTGAGGCTGGAGTCGTCGATCGCTCCGTCTCATTCACGAAGGGCTGCTATACGGGCCAAGAACTTGTTGCGCGAGTGGACTCCCGAGGAAACAACACACCGCGCAAGCTGCGGATCGTGACCGGTTCCGGAAGTGCAACGCCTGGAGATGAGCTCACGATCGACGACGCTGCGGTTGGTGTGCTGACCTCGGTTGCAACTAGCGATGACGATTTTGTTGCCCTCGGGTACATCAAGCGGTCAGCCTTTGACGCAAACGAGGTTGATCTCGGCGGACGCTCGGTCGCTGTTCGGCCAGTCCCAGCCGATGAGAC
>CAZHUR010000373.1:0-3268 GCA_964535395.1 uncultured Acidimicrobiales bacterium | reverse complement strand
TAGCTGCATCATTTGAGAGGCTGCGCAGGAGCTGTTGGAGACCATGGGGCTCGGACATCTGAAACTTGCTCCTTCGCGATGATCGAACTGCTTTTGTCCGATGACTCTGGACACGGTAGCCTGCCCAAGTTCGCTCCCGGCGGCAACGGGCGAGCGCGCACCCACGTATCTAAAGGGACAGCATTGGCGATCATCGACATCGCGGGATTCATCACCGACTTGAAGGATCACGCAACACATCACGGATTTCACGTCCACGATGAACGGCATTTCGTGGAGACGTACTCCATGCGCCAGGCATTTGAGGTCGATCTACACCCCGAGCACGCCTGCGGTGGTCCTCTCGACCTACACCTTTCGCTCGAGATCGATCCACGAATGATGCTCGCCTTCGAGGATGAGGTGTACGCGTTGGCCGAACCCGTCGAATCTCCGTCTGACGATCTCAGGTTCCCCCTTTTGTTCACCTGGAGCCTCCCACCGCTTGTAAATGGCCCTGATTTGTTAGTTCTAGCGACCGAGATGGCCGGTGTGGGTGGCCCTGATCTACCGCTCGACATCAGCGCTGTCGACGGTTTCGCAGCAGTCACCGACGCTCCTGAACGAAGTCTCAACGTGGTCGCAAGGGTGGAACTACCGCTCGCACGGATTTATCTCGGCGAAGACGACCTCTGTGACGTTCTAGACCGATGCCACGCCGTAAGTGACTACCTGCTCGATCGCTCTGTCAGCTGGCTCAACGAAGGACTGGCCTAGCCCGGCAAACCCCTACGGGCTCACTCTCCGAGCTTGCGACCTCGGAAGGTTCGTTCCGAAAGGTTGCATTCTTGTGACAAGATGAGGAACATTTCTCACGCTAAGCAGTCATGCGCTACTATCAGTAACAGTCGCAGCGGGTATTGATCGGGTCTCAACGACGGGATTTGATCAAGGAAAGTGGAATGTCTTCTACAGCTAGTGCAGAAACCTATCGTGACGGACACTCAGCGTCACGTGGGGTCAAACTTGGCTTGCCCGAGATCGATACCGAGCTACAGACCGACGTCAATGTCGGCCCTGCCGGTCAAGTCGAATTGCGCGAGGGCGAGGCTTCGGTCGTAGCCGAGCCGTTGGTTCCACCCGTAGAGGACGGCCAAGACGTGCCCGAGGGCATTCACGATCCGGTGTTTCCGGTCGTGGTACTCGGCATGATTACGCTCATTGCGATCCTGGCGACCGCAGCGACGCTGGCGCTCTAACGCCGCTCGTTCTCTACGAAAGTCGATCGCTCAGCAGCTCAGCGAGCTTTTCATCGCTTGCGATGTCACGGCTGAAGGCCGTGATGTCTTCATTGGTAATAGCCGGCAGCGACCCGTCGATCTCCTCTGAGGCCGGCAAGCTCCACAGATGGAGAGGAAAGCCGGCGTCGATCAAGACGTTGGCGTGGAAGGTCTCCATCGGCCGCACGTGTACCGAGTTGCAGTCGGAACATTCGAAGCGATATGCGTCGCCTTCGACTTGCTCGCACCTGATCACCGAAATCTGCTCTTTCGTAACCAGCATTTCGCCGCAGACATCGCAATCAATTCGTACTGTCCCCATGAGATTTTTTCTCCCTATCACGAGACTGTTCCCAGCTATCTGTCCCGCACGCCGTCTATCGGCAGCGACCTTCGGCTCTTTAGGAGATTGAGCGACAAATACGGGTAGATTCCCCCGTGTGAGACCGGTCTGACCCAAGCGTGTCCCAAAACGACAATTTCACTCGAGCGAAGCTCGATACGCAGGCGGCAATACGTGGGCCCGGCGGGGCTCGAACCCGCGACCGAACGATTATGAGTCGTGTGCTCTAACCAACTGAGCTACGGGCCCGACGAGAGTCTATGACTCAATCGGCCAACTCGGAAGCCGATAATCATTTAGACAGCGAATCGTTCTCTGTCACATCGTTGCATGCAGGTGTCGAGGTTTCGGCTTCGCTGCTAACATGCACCGAGTCAATCCGCGGTAGCTCAGCTGGCAGAGCATCCGACTGTTAATCGGCAGGTCGTTGGTTCGATCCCAACCCGCGGAGCACAATGGAAAGAGCCGTCCTCAACAGGGCGGCTCTTTACGTTTTGCAGAAAGTAGCAGCGTTACCGGCAAAACTCGAAGAGTTATTAGTCGACCAGGTAGCTCTTGAGATGTTCGCTACGCTGCGGGTGCCGGAGCTTTGCGAGCGTCTTGGCTTCGATCTGACGGATGCGTTCTCGAGTAACTCCGAACGTGCGTCCAACCTCTTCGAGTGTTCGTGGTCGTCCGTCTTCGAGCCCGAAGCGGAGCCGAACAACCTCTTGTTCGCGATCGCTGAGCTGTCCGAGCACTTCGCAAACCTCGGCGCCGAGCATCTTTCGAATTGACGCCTCAACTGGTCGCACGGCTTGAGAGTCCTCAACGAAGTCGGCGAGGCTGACGTCGTCCTCGGCGCCCATCGGCGTATCGAGCGATAGGGGGTCTTGGGAGATCTTCAAGAGTTCCTCGACACGTTCGGGTGTGAGGTCGCATGTGGCTGCGAGTTCGTCCATCGTAGGCTCGCGACCATTCTCTTGGGTTAGCCGGCGCTGTTCGCGTCTCACCCGGTTCATGATCTCGACCATGTGGACGGGAATACGAATCGTTCGAGCCTGGTCGGCAATAGCACGGGTAATAGCCTGGCGAATCCACCAGGTTGCGTAGGTAGAAAATTTGAAACCCTTGAGGTGATCAAACTTCTCTACCGCACGCATCAGCCCAAGATTGCCCTCCTGGATGAGGTCGAGCAACGGGATGCCCCGACCCGCGTATCGCTTCGCGATCGAAACAACGAGTCGCAGGTTTGCTTGCGTGAGGTCGCCCTTGGCGGCTTCGCCAATACGGACGTTTCGCTCGAGTCGAGAGCGGCGCACTTGTTCGATCGAATCGATGGTTTCTGCCGCAGCGTGGAGTGCTAACTCCTCTTCGGCGGCTACGCCTTGTGCGATCTTTTCGGCAAGACGGACTTCTTCAGAGCTGGTCAATAGCGGCACTCTGCCAATCTCTTGCATATAGACGCGGACCGAGTCGGTTGAGCGAAGGGCACGATCACCAGAGAGTTGGTGCGTCCGTTGACGGCGTTGGCGCGCGGCTCCGACTTCGTCGGCAGGCGGGTACGTGGGCTCGCTGCTCACGACTCGCTCACAACTGAGGTGCTTCGCATGGTTATCCAATCGGCCAAAGGGGCCAATTCATCAAGGTCAGATGACGGTTCTCGTAGATCTATGACCCATTGGCG
>CAZHUR010000372.1:0-3281 GCA_964535395.1 uncultured Acidimicrobiales bacterium | reverse complement strand
CGCCGACACTGATCGTGATTCGGGCGACCGCTTCGTCAGGGGCGATGCCGCCTGAGCCGTCGGAACCAACGGTGGTTCCGGCAGCGGTTTGGATACCAACGATGTTGTCGAAGAGATCGGGGTGAAGACCAACAAGGCCGGTTGGGTCGTCGGTTGACTCGCCACCGTCTTCACCAGTTGGGCCGAGCGAGAACCCGGCAGCTCCGAGAGCGTCGTTTACTTCGGTGCCCGAGTCGTAGATGTCTTGGCCATAGATGGTGATCTCGATGTCGCCGGTTGGGACTCCGTTCACGTCGAACACCTCGTAAGCGAACGGATCCTCGTTGCCGAAGAAACCATCGTTGGAAGGAATGATCATCGACGCAAACGACGCAAATCGATACTCAGCTCCGTTACGAATGTCGATCGATCCCTCGATGACTTCTCCTGGTGAGATGAATTGAACCTCACCATTGCCGATCGTTGCTTGGAGGCGACCGGGTTGAGCGAACTCTGAACCAAGAAGCTCGGTGTTGCCGCCCTCGGCCAACGACTCAAGACCAGGCGATGCCCGCTCACCATCGTTGAACAAGTCAAAGCTTCCATCGTGCAGACCAACCCACGGCTCGGTGAAGAAGAACCCGTCAGCAGGCTGCAAGTTCTCAAACGAGAACTGCACAGCAGCAGGAGCATCACCAGCATCATCAGCGGGAGCAGGGGCATCGTCTGCAGGAACTTCCTCAATGATGGCTTCCTCAGCTGGTGCAGCGTCGTCTGCGAGTGTCAGGGTGATGTCGAGGTAGTACTGGGATAGCGAGGTGGTCTCTTGGATCCAGAAGGTGTAGTCACCTGATGGGAGTGCACCAGAGAAGCCAATTGTTTCGGGTCCGTTGCCGATGTCTTGCAAGATGTCGTTTCCAACTGAGGCATCGCCGAAGAGGGTGAAGCCGAGGAGGTTGCCTTGGTCGGGATCTGTAGGTGGTTCAGTAAGTACTGTGCCTTCCTGGATACCAATGAAAGATTGGACGTTGTCGGTCGAGTCGTAAGCAAGCACGTCCAGTGATGAGAACTCGTAGCCCGGTGGCACGTTGATCGTCACGTAATCAATGTCGCCTGCGGCAACATTTCCACTCAGAACGTTTGACCCCGGCGCAATCGGAATCACTGTCGGGTTCAAACCGTCATCAGAGAACTCTCCGGCTGTCGCTTCGTCGAGTCCGCCCTGAGCTCCGACACCCGCTGGCGAAACCGACACTGCGGTCGCTACGAGTAGAAGAGCGAGCAAGGCCCGAAATATCGGTGACTTTCTGCGTTGCTTACGGCTGTTGATCATCTCAATTTGCTCCCTTTGAGGCACATAGCCCGTCGTGAATTGCTTCCCCGGGCGCAACTTAGTGGCAGCTGCCGCGAATACTAATGAACGATTGGTGAACACTCAGAGCGTTCCCACTGTCAGAAGCTTCCTGCCCACCATGGGTGAAATAGTTGGAGTCTGGGAATCGCTGAACCCCGGGGTTGACAAGGATTGGCTTCGACGAGTGCGGTGTCTGCTTCGAAGTCGTCGAGTGCGCCGGTGGGCCGGCGACGCGCCCACACCTTCGCCGCCGTCTTCGAAGCCGTCGCCAGTCGCGGCCATCTAGGGCCGTGAAGGAAAGTTGACCGCAGTCGCGGTGTAATGCACCGACCGCAACATGTCATCAAGTATCGAAAGTTGTTGGCTTCAGGTGCCATCTGGGCCGAGGTCCTCGCGCCCAACATCTAATCGGCCGCGTCAATCCGGGCTTGGTCATTCGTGTCGAAGCCGTTCGCTTCGCTCTCTACTCGAGTCTCTCGCCTGGGGGCTCGAAACATCGCACGTTCTTCGCGTGCCGCCGCCTGTCTGGGTGGGGTTTCAGTGGTGGGATCTCGTCGGCGGTTGCCGGTCTGAGTTTCCATTGGCCTTTGGCGTTGCGGAAAAGGGTTTGTTTGGTGTCGTGGATGAAGTGGTGGCAGTCGACGCAAACAAACACCAGGTTGTCGATGTTGGTGTCGCCTTTTGCTGGAGCGTTCCACGGGATGATGTGGTGTGCTTCGCATTCGGAGATATCTGCGCGGCAGCGGACGCAGCCCTTGTCGCGTGCGATGAGGCCGCGGATTTGTGCTGGGGTGGCGTAGCGGTGTTGGCGGCCTTCGTGCAGGACTTCACCATCAGCCCCGAACACCGTTGCGGCGATGGTGCCGTTGCAGGCGTATCGAGAAAGGACGGTGTCGGGGACGATGCGGCCATCGGCGAATTCGGCGGTGTTCTTCCCAGCGATGAAATCGTCGAGCTTGACCCACATGTGGATGTGGCCTTGCACCGACCCGGATCCCGGCAGTGACCCAGGGGAGGTGCTGTTGCGGGTGGCTGGTCGGGTGAGGCTCGCGTATGCAGCATCGAACATGCGCTGGCGGCGGGTGCGGGGTTGCCTTGATGCGGGGACGTCTCGTCCGCCGTCTTGTTTCCAGAGCTTCTTGGCTGCTGCTTTGAGACCGGCGTACATCTCGTCGATCGACTCGTCGTCGCCTTTGATCAACAACGCGGCCAAACCGTCTTCGGTATCGAACCGAGTGACTTCACGCTTTGTTCGTTGACGGCGGCGGCGGGCTTCAGCCGAATCTCCTTCGTCGACGTCGTTGTGTTCGTCCACCCATTTGCGGGCGATCTTGTTGGCGTCTTCGGGGGCGGAGCTCTTGATCTCGTCGATCAGTTCGTCGTCTCGTGCTGCGTCGCCGTCGGTCTTTGCAGACGCATCGGCGATGGCATCGGTTTGTTCAGGTCCGAGCTCGCCCGACGCGATGTCTTTGACTAGGTCGGGGTTCTCTTTGACGGCCTTGCCGCGCTTGGCCCGTTTCTTGGCAGCCTTCTTGGTGGTCTTGCGGCCTTCGCCGGCGAGCTTTTCGTTGTCTCGATCTGACGCTCCAGCGGCGGAGTTGCGAGCGAACAGCTGAGCCTCGAGCCCGGCCAGCCAGTTCTGGTAGCGAACGGTTCGCGTCATCGCGTCGGTCACCGGCATGGCTTCGAGCGTGTCGACAATCAACGCCATTGCGACATCAACATCATCAGCACGAGACCCGGCATCTCCTGAAGTGGAGTTGCCGGTTTCATCGAAGAGAGATGCCCCAATCGCCATACATCAAACAATAGAGATGGGGTGTGACATTGACTGGAGGCGGCCTCTTCCAAGTCGAGCGAGGCCGAGCTCGCACAACCCGAGAAGCGGATACGAGCTTCAGCCGACATTGGACCACCGAAGCTACGACAGCGGACGTCGATCCAGGAC
>CAZHUR010000371.1:0-3289 GCA_964535395.1 uncultured Acidimicrobiales bacterium | reverse complement strand
GTAAATACCTGCATGGGGTGAAATATATTAAAACATATCAAAACGTATGAAGCGAATTTCTTTCGGTAACCACCTATCTCCAACGGGAAGGGAGAAGTTGCAAAGAACGAACAGGTGTTCGATACTGGAGATATGGCTCTCCCTTCAGAACTCGCTGAACACGTACTCGAACAACACCTACACCGTGTAGCGCCGACCACGTTGGCTGGCGAACATGTGCTTTCAGTACCCGAACCATTCCACGGCCTACTACCACGTGGAGGCCTTCAACGAGGCTGGACAGTCCAGGTCGCTGGTAGTGCCTCGGCACGAGCGTTGGCGTGGGCGCTGCTCGGCGAGATTACAACAGCAGGCCGATGGGTGGCGACGGTCAATGTAGCTGGCGTCTCTCTTGCTGCTGCTTCAGAACTCGGCGTCGCGATCGAACGAGTCCTCGTCATCGAGAACGCAAAAGCAGACGTGTGGTCACCAACCATGGGGGCCCTCATCGGGGCTGTCGACGTGATCCTCTTCGACGCACCCAAACACCGAATCCCTCCAAGCGAGTACAGAAAGATCGCATCGCGGTGTCGCGAGCGAGGCACGATATTGATGGAACTGGGAACAGAGTCGTCCCAGTACTCCGGTCGTCACCCACGCTCTGGGCAATTGCAGTACGACGTAGCGTTCTCGGTCCAACCATCTGAGTGGGATGGGCTAGAGCGCGGATACGGACACCTGAACGCTCGGCGTATGGACGTGTCGGTGTCGGGACGACGGGCATCTGGTCGGCAACGTCGAGGAAGTTTCGAACTTCCAACAGCAGAGGGGACACTGCGTTGTTTAGAAGAGCCGGGCCGCGTAGAGGAGCAACGACCTCGCCTCGCAGTTGTTGAATGAGTGCTGGTCGTCCACAACGAATCCTCGCTGTCTGGTGTCCAGACTGGCCCCTCGTGGCTGCGGGAATTCCCCCCGACAGACCCGGAGCGATTCTTCATGCCAACCGAGTGGTTGCTTCTTCAGAAGCTGCTCGTTCCGTCGACGTCGTACGCGGATTGCGCCGGCGCGAGGCCCAGAGCAGATGCCCTGACCTCGAGATCGGCGAGCGCGACATCGCTAGTGAAGTCCGCTGTTTCGAATCTGTTGCTGGCGTCATCGAAGCGTTCACACCTCGCTTTGACATCATTCAGCCCGGGAGCGCGATCTTCCCCGTGCGCGGTCCATCTCGCTATTTCGGTGGCGATGAGTCCTTGGCACACAAGATGCTCAGAGCTATCGACGAGGTCCTCGACGGTGCAACGTCTTGTCGCATCGGGATTGCCGATGGGATCTTCACCGCAAGGCTCGCTGCCCGAATGCGGGAGGTTTCAATCGACGGCACCAGCGGCGGGCACGTCACGATCGTTGCTCCTGGGGAAGGGCCAGAGTTTCTTGCAGCGCTTCCCATCACCACCCTCGAAAGACCCCAACTGACCAGCATCTTGAGCAGGCTCGGAATCCGAACTCTCGGAGACTTTGCAGCGCTCGATCCTCAAGATGTGATGGGGCGCTTCGCGCTCGAAGGGTTGGCAGCTCATCGCCGTGCGTCGGGTCTCGATGAACAGGCTGCAAACGTCGTCGATCCACCTCCCGAAATGGAGGTGTCACTCTCACTCGAACCGCCGGTCGAACGGATCGATCAAGCAGCGTTCGCTGCTCGCCAACTCGCACTAGAACTCGACGCCAAACTCGTTCGTCGCGGAGCAGCGTGCTCGCGCATTCTCATCGAAGCCGAAAGCGAGAATGGCGAACGGTATATCCGACAGTGGCGTCACGACGGAGCCTTGTCGGTCGCTGCGATGACCGATCGAGTGCGCTGGCAACTCGATGGGTGGCTCAATGCCCCCGCCACGGTTCGTCCAACCGGCGGACTCAGCCTGTTGATCCTGCGTCCAGAAGACCTCATCTCCGCTGGCGGCCGACAATTGGGTTTTTGGGGCGGCGAGACCGAAGCCGATCAACGCGCAGGCCGTGCTGTTGCTCGACTCGAGGCTCTTGTTGGGCCAGACAATGTTCAAGTCGCCCAGTGGAAGGGGGGTAGGGAAGTGGCTGACAAGGTCCAACTTCTGCCCGCCGGAACCGTCGACCTCGCCGAGCGAACCCTGGGCCTAGGCGCTGTTTGTCCGTGGCCGGGTCAGTTGCCCGCACCATCGCCAGTGCAACTCTTTACCCACGTCGAAATCGAAGTGGTCGATGCAGATGGTTCTGCGGTCATGGTTTCAGGACGCGGGGATCTCTCGAGCGCACCAGCACAACTCCGGTACTCACAACAGAAGTCGAGTAGGGAGTGGAAAGAGATCGTTGCGTGGGCCGGTCCGTGGCTTCTCGATGAGCGTTGGTGGGACCCTGAACGTGCTCGTCGACGAGCACGATTTCAGTTCGTCGATACCGATGGAGCAGCGATTCTTACCTTTGTTGAACGAGGTAGATGGTGGCTGGCTGGGACGTATTGACCTGATCTAGGTAGGGTCTGGCAATGAGTGAAGAACGAGAGTATCTCGACTGGCAAACCTACGGCGTCGGTGCACGCGAGTTGGCCGGTCTTGTCGCCGATGACGGGTACCGTCCCGACATCATTTTGGCCATTGCCCGAGGCGGCTTGTTCGTCGCAGGATCGCTTGGCTATGCGCTGTCGGTCAAGAACCTCTACGTCATGAACGTCGAGTTCTACACCGGTGTCGACGAACGCCTCGACGTACCTACAACTCTTCCCCCGTACCTCGACAAGTTCGATCTCACCGACTCGAAGGTGCTCATCGCTGACGACGTGGCCGACACCGGCCACACCCTCCGTCACGTTCACGATTTCTGTGCTGACGTCGTGGGTGACGTGCGATCGGCCTGTCTCTATGAGAAGTCTCACTCGCTCATCAAGTGCGACTATGTCTGGAAGCGCACCGACCAGTGGATCGAATTCCCATGGTCTACCGAACCACCACTGGTAGACGGCGGAGTTCGAGACGCCTAATGCCCACAATTCGAGTTCCTGCATCGTCGGCAAACTTGGGCCCAGGCTTCGACGTCTTGGGCATGGCGATCGATCGCTACATCGAGGTCGACTTTGCTGACGAGGTCGTCGGAAGCATCGACAACCTGACGATGCGGGTCTTCCGACAGTTCGGTGGCACCGGTGGACTCGACATTCGCTCAACGATCCCGCCCGCTCGTGGGCTTGGTTTCTCCGGTGCTGCCCGGGTTGCTGGGCTCCTGGCCGCCGCAGTTCAGAAAGGTACATCGCTCGAAGAGTGTCGGCGGTGGCTCTTTCTCGAAG
>CAZHUR010000370.1:0-3290 GCA_964535395.1 uncultured Acidimicrobiales bacterium | reverse complement strand
GTGGCGGCAAGGTCTGGATCAATGTGTTCCCAGACAAGCCAGTGACCGAAAAGCCAGCCGAGACCCGCATGGGTTCAGGTAAGGGCAACCCCGAGCGTTGGGTAGCTGTTGTCCGCCCTGGCCGTGTGATGTTCGAATTGGCGTTCCACGACGAAGATGTCGCTCGCGAGGCGATCGATCGTGCGATTCAGAAGCTGCCGATCAAGTGCAAGTTCGTCAAGCGTGAGGAGAGCTTCTAATGGCTAAGAAGACAAAGAAGCTCACCGAAATGTCGTACCCAGATCTCGTGGCTCACCTCGAAGAGGTATCCGAAGAACTGTTCAACCTGCGCTTCCAGAACGCGACTGGTCAGCTGACCGCATCGTCGCGAATTGGCCAGGTTCGCAAGGACAAGGCCCGCGTACTCACCGAGATTCGTGCTCGCGAAATCGCAGCAGCAGACGAACTCGAAGCTGAAGAGGAGGTCGCTTCATGAGCGACGACGAAGTAACACCTGAGGCTGACGCTGCAACACCTGGCGTCGATACTCTCGACCCAGCTGAGGCCGAAAACGCCGAGGCACAGGCCGAGACCGAAACCGCCCCAACCGCCCCGGTAGAAGCCGACGCTTCAGAAGACGGTCGTGAGAATCCTCGCAAGGTGCGCGAAGGCATCGTTATCTCGATCGGAATGGACAAGACCGCGGTGGTCGAGTCGATCGATCGTGTGCGTCATCGCCGCTACGCAAAGACCGTACAGCGCAGCACCAAGCTGTTTGCCCACGATGAGAACAACGACGCCAACCTCGGCGATCGTGTACGCATCCAAGAGACCCGCCCGCTCTCGAAGAAGAAGCGCTGGCGTCTCGTCGAGATCATCGAGAGGGCTCGCTAAATGATTCAGCAAGAGAGTCGACTCAAGGTCGCCGACAACTCAGGTGCACGTGAGGTTCTGTGCATCAAAGTTCTCGGAGGCACCCGACGCCGCTACGCGAGTATCGGTGATGTCATTGTCGCCACCGTCAAGGATGCAAACCCTGGCGCAGGCGTAAAGAAGGGCGAGGTCGTCAAGTGCGTCGTCGTCCGTGTCAAGAAGGAAATTCGTCGTTCCGACGGTAGCTACATCCGTTTCGACGAGAACGCAGCTGTGCTGATCAACGAGAACAGCCAGCCACGTGGAACCCGCATCTTCGGCCCGGTTGGTCGTGAGCTTCGTGACAAGAAGTTCATGCGTATCGTGTCGCTCGCACCGGAGGTCCTCTAAATGAAGATCCAAAAAGGCGACAAAGTCCGCGTGCTTGCGGGCAAGGACCGTGGCAAGGAGGGCGAGGTCACCTCTGCTCACCCAGCCAAAAACACTGTGATTATCGAAGGCATTAACCTCGCCAAGAAGCACCAGCGTCCTCTCGGCGAGGGCAACCCTGGCGGCATCATCGACATCAACGTGCCACTGCATGTGAGCAACGTGGCCATCATCAGCCCCAAGGACGGAAAGCCAACCCGCGTTGGATTCAAATTCCTCCAAGACGGCACCAAGGTGCGTGTCTGTAAGCGAACTGGAGCAGAACTGTAATGGCGACTGCAACCATGATCCCATCTCTCAAGAAGCAGTACACCGAAGAGATCCAAGCTCAGCTCAAAGCTGACCTCAACCTTCCCAACATCATGATGGTCCCGAAGCTCGAGAAGATTTCGGTCAACATGGGCGTCGGCGAAGCGGCTCTCAACAAGAAGGCCATCGAGGGTGCACTTACCGACCTGTCGATCATCACTGGTCAAAAGCCATCGGTGACCAAGGCCAAGAAGTCGATCGCAAGCTTCAAGCTTCGTGAAGGACAAACCATCGGCGCCCGCGTCACCTTGCGTGGCGATCGCATGTATGAGTTCCTCGATCGAATCATCTCCCTTGCGACTCCCCGAATCCGAGACTTCCGCGGCTTGCCAACGAAGAGCTTCGATGGGCGAGGGAATTACACCTTTGGTGTGACCGAGCAGTTGATCTTCCCCGAGATCAGCTACGACGACGTCGACACCGTACGCGGCATGGACATCACGATCGTGACGACCGCGACGAACAACGAGCACGGCCGTGCGCTGCTCGACGCATTTGGATTTCCGTTCCGAAAGGAAGGCCAGTAATGGCAAAGAAGGCGCTTATTAACAAGCAGAAGAAGACCCCGAAGTTCAAGGTCCGCGCCTACACCCGATGCCGCAAGTGCGGTCGTCCGCGCAGCGTGTACAAGAAGTTTGGGCTCTGTCGCATTTGTCTCCGTGAAATGGGACATGCCGGCGAGATTCCTGGTCTCAAAAAGGCCAGCTGGTAGGGGAAGGAACACAAACATGACAATGACCGACCCCATCGCAGACATGCTCACGCGTGTTCGTAACGCCAACACAGCAATGCACGACGACGTATCCATGCCGTCGAGCAAGCTGAAGGAAACGCTCGCAGAGCTGCTCAAGAACGAGGGCTACATTGCGGACTACGCCGTTGTTGAGAACCCGTCCGGACCAGGACGACTTCTCAACATCGACATGAAGTACTCACCAGAGCGCAAGCGCGTGATCTCGGGCATCACCCGAGTGAGCAAGCCAGGCCTGCGTGTGTACAAAAAATCAAACGAGGTACCACGCGTACTCGGGGGCCTCGGCGTTGCCGTGCTGTCGACCAACCGTGGCCTCATGACCGATCGCGAAGCACGTCGCCGCCGTATTGGCGGCGAGGTCCTCGCCTACGTCTGGTAGGAGCATCGATGTCACGTATTGGAAACGCACCAATCGAAATCCCAAGCGGAGTGGACGTCACCGTTAGCGGTACCGACGTTGCCGTCAAGGGATCGAAGGGCGAGCTCGCTATGACGCTGCCCGGGCTGATCACCGCATCTGTCGAAGAGAGTGTTGTCACTCTCGTTCGTCCAGATGACACTGGTGACAACAAGGCCATGCACGGTCTTGCTCGCACGTTGGTTAACAACATGATCATCGGCGTGAGCGAGGGCTTCTCAAAGAAGCTCGAGATCGTCGGCGTTGGTTATCGCGCAACAGCGAAGGGCAAGGATGCTCTTGAGATGCAGCTCGGCTTTAGCCACTCGGTCCAGATCAAGGCACCTGATGGAATCGAATTCGAAGTTCCTCAGCAGACCGAGATCATCATCAAGGGCATCGACAAGCAGCTCGTTGGCCAGGTAGCAGCAGACATTCGCAAGTGGCGTAAGCCTGAGCCGTATAAGGGCAAGGGCATCAAGTACGAAGGCGAGCGAATTATTCGCAAGGCCGGAAAGCAGGCGAAGTAATGGCGAAGAACGTTTCAGC
>CAZHUR010000369.1:0-3305 GCA_964535395.1 uncultured Acidimicrobiales bacterium | reverse complement strand
CTCGTCGGTCGACGCCTCGACGCGTCGGTCTCTTCGGCTCGAAGCCGAAGCCCTGCGCATCGACACGGACCCGGCATACCGAATTGAAGCTGTTGCCCAAGTGGAAGTGGCGGGAGACTTCACAGACCTGCGCCAAGAGATCGAGAAGGTCAAAGATCCGGGCTTCCTCAAGATCGGTTACAAGAAACGGGTCTCGCAGGTCGCCGCGAGGTTGGGTATCGACGCCGCCACAAGTTCGGCCGAGCAGATCGAAGCCAGACTCGAAGAGATCGAGATTAGCCGCGACGCTATGCGCGTGATCGCTGCCGGAGGCATGTCGCTGTCGCCACGGCTCGATGACCTGTACCAGAACGAAGCAGCAGCAGCGAAGGTTCGTGGTCGCGAGGTAACCGACCAATGGATCCAAAGTCTTGGTCGCGATGAGAAACGAACGCTCGCACACATTTCGAGCGCTGTGACCTCAAACCGAAGCGCTCGCCGGAGGGCGCTCGCTGCAATCGACCCGGTCGCCCTCACAAACGCGGCGCCCCTGTGGGTGGGCTCTGTCCGAGACGTCGACGAGGTGCTGCCCGCGGTTCCCGGCTTGTTCGATGTCGTGATCTTCGACGAAGCGGCCCAGATCGACCAACTCAACGCTGCGAGTGCCCTCGTTCGCGCGAAGCGTGCCGTGGTGTGCGGTGACCCGAACCAGCTTCCCCACACGTCCTACATCAGTCACAAAGCGGTCGAAGAGGCAGCCAAACAGCACGGCACCAATTCAACGCTGCTCAATCCGCGCAGTGTGTCGACGTTCGACATTGCCGCAGCCCAAGTTCCGGTCGAAGTGCTCGACGAGCACTTCCGTTCGGTACCACACCTCATCGAGTTCTCCGCACGCCGCTTTTACGGCGGTGACCTCCACATCGCCACTCGCCACCCGAGCAACGAGGCTGCCGACCACATCGAAGTGTCGGTTGTTGAGGGCACCCGAGATTCCAACAAGGTGAATCGCTCTGAGGTGGACGAGTGCTTGCGACTGGTCGAACACTACGCAACGAACGGCTGGCGTTCGATCGGTCTGATCTCCCCGTTCCGAGCACAGGCCGACGCACTCGAACAGGCCGTCCTCGACCGGTATCGGCTCGAAGAGATCGATGCCTATGGGCTGCGTGTCGGAACGGTGCACAGCTATCAGGGCGACGAACGCGATGTCTTGATCATCTCTCTCGCCGTCGGTGCCGACGAGCCCGAATCGGCCTGGCGATTCGTCAATCAGAAGAACCTCTTCAACGTCATGGTTACCCGAGCGCGCAAAGAGGTGATGGTCGTTACCTCAAAGCCAGATCCACCGGGTCTGGTGGGGGAGTACCTCGAATGGTCCGAACCGTTGGCCGACATCATCGACGACGTGAAGATCGACGACCCCTGGGTTCGTCGTGTGGCCGACGCTCTCGGTGAACAAGGCGTCGCAGTTCGCTGCGGCTATCAGGTTGGACGTCACGTCATCGACGTGGTTGCAGGAACGGGCGAGGCTGCTGTCGCAATCGAATGTAGACCTCACCGCGATGGCGCCGACACGCACATGGACCGCGCGATGATGCTGCGCCGTGCGGGTTGGCGAACCGCAGACGCTTTTCAAACCAAGTGGAACGACAATCCCGGTCAGTTCGCGATCGAACTCACTGCCCGTTTTCCCGAGATTCGCCCGGCAGCGGACTAGCCAAAGGGGACATGGCGGTGGAATCCGACAATATTCTTCGAACCTTTGCGGCAGTCTCCGAGGGCGCGGTTAGTGCCGATCAGCGCGATGTTGTGGGTCCACGCCCATTCGTCTGGTCCGGCTACAAGGCCGTCGATTTCTTCGTTTCCGGCGCCGAAGGAGGGAAGCTGCCGATCGTCGACTTCCGGTGGTCCGAGGCCTATGAGCACATGAAGGCAATGGGGCGGGCTCATCGCAACGAAGGCTTGTTGAGACTGGGTTGGATCTGGTTTTCAGGGACGATCGAGGAAGGCCCCGACCTCGTCCGGTACTGCTTCCCGGCTATCAGCGTTTCGATCAACAGGCCCGGGGCTGCTTGGCAACGCTTGGGAGAGCCACAGGTCACGCCACTCATCGATGACCTGGCGATGCGCCGGGCCCTGCTCGATAGTTACGACTACATCGACGATCGTCTCGTCGATCATCTCGATCCGGGCGGCGAGGGGCGTATTGCCGACATTCCAATTAAGAAGCTCGCGGAAATGACCGCTCTGATGACCTGGTGTCGCGACGTTTCGGCGGCGGCGGGTTTGCGAGTCAAGGAGACGTACACACTTCACGGCAAGCCTCCAACGGAGCGGCGCTTCGACCCTGGGATCGCTCTACATGTCGGCCCCGCCATCTACGTGGCCGAACCCACGGCACGAGACTCGCCAAGCCTGAGTCTTTCTCAGCTGGCCAACAGCCGGTGGATTCGAGAGAGTGCATTCTCGCTCGTCTATGGCGATCGTGTGCCAGAAGATCGTCCCCGACAAGAGATCTTCAGCTTCCGCCCGTTGAGCACACGTCAACGAGACGTTGCATCACAGGTCGCTTCAAGCGATCTCGCCGTCATTTCCGGAGCTCCCGGAACTGGTAAGTCACACGTGCTTTCGGTGCTCGCCGGTGATGCGATTGCGCGGGGTCAATCTGTTCTCGTGGCTGCTGGCTCAGCCCACGCCGTCGATGTGCTAGCCGATCACTTTCGTGAGATCCCTGGTCCTCCCCCGATCACGTTCGGTGGAGTTCGCCACGGATCTCGCCTCCGAGAGGAACTTGGCGAAGTTGAACAGATTGTGATCGCCGGGCGTCAGAGCGCGGATAAGGCTGCGCCATCTGCCAACGCCGACGCTCAGGACGAGCGAATCGATTGGCTGCGCACGCAGCTCCTCTTCGAGGGATACGGAGGCACGCATACTTCACCTGAGAGTCGAAAATCCATCGAGGAGTTCGTCGAAAGGGCTGGCAAGCCTGCTCGATTGCGCAAGCTGGCTAAGCGGGTTGCGAATGCGCGTTCGGACACGGTGCTCGCTCGCAATGCTCGGGAAGAACTGGTCCGCAAGCTCGGCGTGACGACCGGGTTTGAAGATCGGATCATCCAACTTGAGGTGTTTCGAGCCCTGCTATCAGGTGAGACGTTGTGCAAGGGCTCGTTCGACAAGGAATTTGACGACCTCGCTCGATTCGAGCGAGTCGCTGCCCAAGAGGGGGGCGAGGCCCTCAAGAAACGCTGGATCCGCCAAGTCGGTACGGCCGAACAACTCCTGCTCGCACGGCTCCAACGAGTTCTCTCCGATGAGGTGTCCGC
>CAZHUR010000368.1:0-3307 GCA_964535395.1 uncultured Acidimicrobiales bacterium | reverse complement strand
CGAGATCGCACTTCGTTTGCCGTGGCTCATCGCGGGCATCTTGCATTTTCCTCTCTTTGCCTTTGCCCGAACCCGACTCACAACCGCGAAGATGGAACAAGCTCGGGAGTCGGTGTCGTGACCTCCTAGATCTCAGAGCCTTAGCCACGTTGGTGCGGGACTAAGCTCTCAATGGGCGGCGAGCGAAAGGCACCACGATGGTCAAGGTTCCGAAGGGATACCGCAGCAGGAATGTCCGAGATACGCGCAGCGTCGGGGGCTCGGGCCTTGGTCGCAGCAGGGGTGGCACCGGTCTGCTCGGCTCAGCCCTAGGTGGGAACTCGATGGGCGGAAGTCTGCTCAGCTCGCTCGGACCGACGATCGTGATGGGCATCCTGCGCTCGGTTATGGGCGGCCGTGGCGGCGGAGGGGGCGGGCTGCTCGGCTCGTTGCTCGGAGGTGGCGGCGACAATGCCCAGAGTGAGCTCAGTGACGCTGAGCGCGATGCAGCTGACGATCAGGCAACGCTGTTGCTGCGTGCGATGATCAACGCCGCAAAGGCCGACGGTCAGCTCGATGAGAACGAAGTGAACGCAATCGTGGGTCGAATGGGCGACCTCGACGAAGACGAGAAGGCCTTCTTGCAGCACGAGTTCTCCCAGCCAATAGACCTCGACGGCTTTGTGCGTACCGTGCCTGAAGAAATGGCACAGCAGGTGTACGCCTTCTCGCTCGTCGGCATCAAGGTCGATACCAACCACGAGGTTGCATACCTGCGATCACTCGCCCAACAACTCAGATTGAGTGATTCGATCGTCGACCAGATCCACGCCAAGTTCAAACAACCCGATATCACCGGCTAGCGCCAGCGCTCAGTTGGCGTCGGTGAATCCTTCGTGACCCACTGCTTCGCACTCGGCTCCGTCGGGGACGGTGCTCGAGTTGGCCACTAGGCTCTCGCAAACCGCGGCGGCCACACTACCTGAGCCAAATTCGTCGAGCCTGTCGTCTGACACGATGAGGATGACATCGCCGTCGTAGTCGTATCGGGTGAAAATCTGGTCTCCATCGGCCGTACCCAAACTGAAGTCGACCACGACCGGATTTCCTGCCTCGATCTGGGAGAGCAAACATACGACTGATGCTTGGATTGGGGAACGATCTTCGGCATCGCCAGCGAGCTCGACGCTCGCGCATTCGGTGTCATCGGCCCCGAACGCGACCTGATCACTCGAAACCGTCGAGGATTCACCGCCACAGGCCGAAGCCATGAGCGTGATGATGACAAAGAGTGCGACTCGGGCCATGACGAGCTCCAGACGATGGGCGTAGTCATGGTAGGACGTGTGCTGGTGTCGAGTTCTGGACCCGACGCAAGTTCTTAGGTTCCGAGTGGGCGGCCGCCGTCTACTGGGATGATCGCGCCTGTCGTTTGGGGTAAATGGTTGATGACCGCGGATACGGCTGCTCCGACATCCGCGCCGCTTGCAAGTTTGCCGAGGGGAGTCGCATCGCGTTGGGCCTGCAACATGGCGGGGTCCATCGTCGCTGCATACTCACCTTCGACCCATCCAGGCGACACAGAAACCACGCGAATAGTAGGTGCTAGAGCACGTGCGAGCGATCGGGTCATCGAGTCGAGGGCGGCTTTGGACGCGCAGTACGCCACGTTCGATCCAACGCCGGTCACTCCGGCGATCGACGAGATGTTGATGATGACCGCCTCACCGGCCTTTCGCAAGAGGTCTTCCATCACCCGAATCGTGGCGAACGGTCCACGCCAGTTGATCGTGAAGATGCGGTCGATCAACTCGTCGTCGAGACCGGTGAGGTCGTCGTGTTGAACGCCTCGGGTCACCCCACTGCAATTGACCAACACATCGAGGCGGTCGTGCTCATCTGCGATCGTGGAGGCCAAGGCGGTCAGCGAGTCGTGGTCTGTGATGTCGACGTGAACTGCAGTGTGCGGAGCGCCACCGAGCTCGTCGACAAGAGCCGTAGCTCGTTCTTTGCCCCCGGCGTAGCCGACCAAAACCGTGCAGCGATCGGCCGCGAGACGCTTGCAAATCTCGCGGCCGATACCCCCGCTTCCCCCAGTGACGAGTGCTATTCGATTCACGATCCGTAACGTTCCACTCTGATATCGGCTTGAGCCTGATGGCCGGCGAAGTTTTCGATGGCGCACAATCTCGAACAGTATTCACCGACCAGGGCGCTCGCCGCGTCGGTTTCGACACGTTGATACGTGCACGTCTTGATGAACTTCCCAACCCAAAGGCCGCCCGTGTACCGAGCAGCCTTCTGCGTGGGCAACGTGTGGTTGGTGCCGATGGCCTTGTCTCCGTAGGCCACGTTGGTTCGCGGTCCGATAAATAACGCCCCATAGTTCTTCAGGTTGTCGCTGAAGAACTGGTCGTCGTTGGTCATGATCTGGACGTGTTCGTTTGCGATCTCGTCTGCCACCGCCAACATCTCTTCGTTGTCTTCGCACACGATGACGCGACCGTGGTCTCGCCACGCGGGCCCAGCCGTATCGGCGGTGACCAACGTTTCGAGTTGACGCTGAACCTCGGCGATCGTGTCGACGGCGAGTGTTTCCGATGTCGTGACGAGGATCGCGGGTGAGTTGGGTCCGTGTTCTGCTTGACCCAGCAGATCGGTTGCGCACATCTCGGCGTCGACGGTGTCGTCGACGATGAGCAGCGTCTCGGTTGGACCGGCCAGCAGGTCGATGCCGACCCGTCCGTACAGCTGACGTTTCGCCTCGGCAACATACGCGTTGCCAGGGCCAACGATCATATTGACGGGGTCCATGCCAACGCCGTACGCCATCGAAGCCATTGCCTGAATGCCGCCGAGGAGATAGATCTCATCAGCTCCCGCCATATGCATAGCTGCGATGGTCTCGGCCGGTATCTCTCCACCGATTGGAGGGGTACAGGCAATAACCCGATCACAGCCCGCCACCTTGGCGGTGAGCACGCTCATGTGAGCGCTCGCGACCATGGGGAAGCGACCACCTGGTACATAGCACCCGACGTTCTGGACCGGAATGTTGCGGTGTCCGAGGAACACCCCCGGCAGTGTCTCTACCTCGATGTCGCTCAAGGTCGATAGTTGATGCTTTGCAAACCCACGAATCTGTTCCTGTGCCCACGCGATGTCGGCGATCACCGAGTCGTCGACACCGTCGATGATCTCCGCGATCTGGCTGTCGCTGAGTCGAAACGACTCGGGCGACCAGCCATCGAACTTCTCAGATAATTCCCGTACCGCTGGCTCGCCGCGCTCAGCAATGTCCGCCAACGTCGAACGCACCATGTTGGAC
>CAZHUR010000367.1:0-3332 GCA_964535395.1 uncultured Acidimicrobiales bacterium | reverse complement strand
CTTGGAAAGCGTGTGACCTTCACGGGTCCGTGGGTTCGAATCCCACCTCCTCCGCTGCACAAAACGTAACCGTGCCAGGCACGGTTACGTTTTGGTTAGGACCGGTAGAAGTCGAAGCCGGGTTGAACGCTGGGACCGGACTCCGCTTCGGAGCGGCCTTGCAATTGCTTCGGTGATCGCTGTTGAGCACTCCGAGACTTCCGTTCGCGCTCTTCGAGTTGGTTCACGCGCTTGCGTAGCTTTGCTACTTCGTCTTCGAGAAGCTCGATCCGAGCGGTCTTTGCTTCGATGAGTTCTTCATCTGTGAGGTCTTCAGCAAAGTGCTCTTCTTTGAGAACGCGCAACTTGGCCAAGCGACGCTCATTGGCGCTCTGGCGAGGCGAACTCATGGCTCAAAGGTAGTTAGGGGTTCGAGAACTTGCCAGCTCGATCAATCGAGAAGTGCTCCGCCAACACCGCGTCCCACAATTCTGCATCTACTGGTTCATTCGTCGGTGTGCCGTGGCCGTGACGGGTCAGACGGTCTTTCTTCAGAGTGATTCGTTCGGCGTTACCTTCGACCGACGGGTCGACGATCCGTGTGGCGAACGGCTTTTGACTCCACATGAGCGACTCGTCGGAACGGAGCCTGGTCGAGGTTGCCTCAAACTCGTGAAGCTCGTGATGGATTCGTCTAAACCGATACTGAGGCACCGGGATCCCAGCATCGTCGTGCTTGGTAACGGTCAATCCTTCGGAACTATCGATCAGCTCAAACACGCCCGCTGGGTCCTGTTGAGCCGACCGCTCATTGAGCTTGAGGGGATGCACGAAACTCTCACCAAAACCCACATCAGCTAAGTAGGCCTGATCGAGCATTACCTCGAGCGCCAGGTGATCGACAACTTTGTTCGGTCCGCTCAGCAACACCGCAGCAGCCAGGTGCATCACCTCGAACCCAAGAGCGGTCAAAAGTGCAGCGAACGCTCCGTTCACTTCGAAGCACCAGCCACCCCGACGGCGGTTGACGACCTTATCGAGCGACCATTCGAGATCGGTCCGAACTTCGATTCCGGCCACAACATCGAGATTCTCAAAGGGCACGGTTGCGAGGTGTGCCCGCTGAAGCAGCGTGAGCCCATCTATGTTGATCGGCGGCGCATCGGTCAAGCCAATGCGGGCCAAATACGCATCGACGTCTACTACTTCGCTCATCGGTTGATCGTACCGTCGCAGATAGATAGGCGCAGCTACGCTGATGCGTGTGTCAGCACCGCTCCAACTCGAATTCGTCATGTCGGGAGCGAAGCACTCCCAGCTCCCCGACTCCGAGGTCGAGATCGCAATCGCGGGCCGGTCGAACGTCGGCAAGAGCAGCCTGATGAACGCACTCGCAAACCGGAAGTCGCTCGCCAAGACATCTAAGACCCCGGGCGCCACGAGGCTACTCAACGTGTACGAGCTGCAACCCGAAGGTTCGGGCAAATGGATCGTTGACCTTCCCGGGTATGGCTACGCCAAGGCTCCGAAACACGAACAGCAACGGTGGGCGCGAATGATCGAGAACTATCTCGTCGAGCGCGAAACTCTCGAAGGAGTGCTGTTGCTGGTCGATGGCGAAGTTGGGCCCACATCGCTCGACACACAATCATTGGAATGGTTTCAACACATTGGCCTGCCGATCCTGATCGTGGCGACCAAGCAAGACAAGGTGAAGCCATCGAAGCTCGGGGCGCGCAAGCAGGAGCTTGCTAAGAAGTGTGGTGTCGACCCGAAGAGCGTCCGTTGGGTGAGCGCGGCGAAGGGCAACGGAATCCCAGAGCTCCGAAGCGAGATCCACACGATGCTCAACTACGAACCCGAGTACGAATACGAAGAGGGCGACGTCGAATGACCGAATCAGAACTCGACCAAGATCCATGTGAACTATGCGGCTTCAGCGCATCGCTGTACGGCCTCGAGAGCGATGTTCTGTCAACCGCTGCCCTCGTAAGCGAGCTCGTCAACGCGGCGTGCGAAGGTCTCAGTGCCGAGCAAAGGGCCGAGTCGTCTATCGATAAGCCAGCTATCGATGAGATTGTCCGCGCTGTCGAAGCGTTCGAGGGTGATCCGCTAACCACCGCACACCACGGACTTCACGCAGTCGCAAAGATCGGTGTCATTCGACAAGACCTAGGGGCTGGCCCCACCGCAGCTTCGGGAACCGTCATTGGTCTTCACACCTCGGGTGGTGGGGTGCCAAAGACCCCAATCGATGTAGCCGACGTGAAACGAACCGGCGTCGTTGGCGACGAACAGGCCAATCGAATCCATCATGGTCGACCGCTTCAAGCGTTGTGCTTGTGGAGTGAAGATGTGATGGAGGCGTTGCGTGGCGAATCGCACCCGATCGGCGCCGGCCTCGCTGGGGAGAACATCTCCATCGATGGGGTCGACTGGGCAACGCTTCGCCCGGGCTCACGCATCACCATCTCGAACATCCCAATCCTGATCAGCGCCCACGCAACCCCGTGCAGCAAAGTGGCCGCTGGCTTTGTCGACCGAAACTTTCGGCGCATCGATCACGACACGCATCCCGGTTGGAGCCGGCTCTATGCCATCCCTCTCGGGGAGGGAATGGTCAACATCGGCGATGCCGTGACGATTGGTGCTGTGTGAAGAAGATTATTTCGTGGCTTGCGCTCGTCGGTCTCGCCGGCACTGGTGCAGCCCTGTGGCGCCAACAGCAGAACCAGGACGAGATCGTCGGTTCCATGGGAACGGTCGGACGTAACGCAACCGTTGCCAAGGTCGGTGCTAAGACCAGCGGCCGTTGGGCCGTCACCCAAGCAAAGAAGACCTTCGCGTCCGCCGAACGGAAAGAAGAACTCGACGCTGAATTCGAGTTGAAAACCACCGAAGACGTCGTCGCATCGCTCGGAAACCTCAAGGGCGCAATGATGAAGATCGGCCAGATGGCGAGCTACCTCGACATTGGCCTTCCCGAGAACGCACGGGCAACCATGGCCCAGTTGCAGGCCGATGCTCCGCCGATGTCGGGCGATCTCGCAGCGTCGGTCATCGTCGAAGAGCTGGGCAAACATCCCGACGAGCTCTTTGCCGAATGGGATCCCTCACCGATCGCGTCGGCATCGATCGGCCAAGTTCACCGTGCGCTCACCCACGACGGCCATGCGGTTGCGGTCAAGGTGCAGTACCCGGGCGTGGCAGACGCGATCGAGTCAGACCTTCGAACCAACGACGCGCTGTTCGGAGCGTTGCGAGTCATGTTCCCCGGTATCGACACGTCGACGATCACCGCCGAACTGAGAGACCGGCTCAGCGAAGAACTCGACTACGAGCTCGAGGCCAAG
>CAZHUR010000366.1:0-3336 GCA_964535395.1 uncultured Acidimicrobiales bacterium | reverse complement strand
CGACTTGCGCGTGATTCCGTGCAAGAAGGAATCGTCGAGGTTACGTGTGATCACGCGCTCGCCGTCGCACAGGAAGAAGTTCGAGGCGCCGGTTTCGGTTACGTCATCTCCGCTCGCAAACAACACCTGGTCGGCAACATGATCGCGTTTGGCGTCGAGGGTTGGGCCGAGTGCCATCACGTAGTTTGCGCCGCTCTTCACCGAACCGAACTGAGGAGTCGTGCGTGGCATGTCGGTCTCGATGAAGATCGACAAGGGGCGAACACCACCAGCGAAGTAATCACCGACGGGCGAGTTGATGACGTACAACAGCGCCTCGTTACTCGGCGTTGCCGCTGCACCGATGTTCGCAGCTGTTCCGATGAAGGTCGGCCGGATGTACAGCGAACCTGGGCTGTCGGGCGTAAAAGATGCGTTGGCCGTTGTCGCATCCACGATGAGCTGACGAAGCAGATCAGCACTCGGCGGGGTCGCCCGCAGCTTGGCAATGCTCAAGAGCATCCGCTCGACCGAATCGTCGAGGCGGAAGATCGCTACAGAACCATCGACCTGACGGTGAGCCTTCAATCCCTCGAAACACTCGCTTGCATAGTGCAACACGTGGGCGGCGGGGTGCATTGAGAAACGTTCTAACGGCACGGCCGTTCCCGGATAGTCGTACACACCATCGACGTAAGTCGCCGTGGTCATGTGATCACCGAAGAGTGTTCCAAACGGTGCGCTGAAAGGATCGGGCTTCTCGCTCATTGGATATTTGTACTCGCTCGACGGCAACTTCGCCACGTTTCACTTCACGCCACTACGGTCGTGCCATGCAAGGAATCGACACAACAGTGCAAGACGGCGTCGCTACCGTGACGATAGACCGCGCCCCGGTCAACGCTCTCACCACGGACGGATGGGAAGAACTCGCAGCGACGATCAACGAACTCTCGGCAGATATGTCCGTGAGGGCGGTCGTCCTTACCGGAGCCAACGGACACTTTTCTGCCGGCGCCGACGTGGAAGAACTCGCCAATCCTCCGAGCGAGCAGGATGCTGCGATGTTGCGAACTGTTGGCAAGACCGCCGCTGCAATTCGCGAGTGCCGAGTTCCGGTCATTGCCTCAGCCGAAGGAGCGTCGCGAGGAGGCGGATTCGAACTGCTTCTCGCATGTGACGTCGTCGTTGCCAGCCCAAAAGCGTCGTTCGCTTCGTCAGCGGTGAATATGGGCGTGATCGCTACCGTGCCCGCGCTCTCAGCAACGGTCGGCCCAAAGCGAGCATCGATGATGTTGCTCACCGGCGAACCAATCGACGCTGCGAAGGCAAGCGAGTGGGGCGTCGTCTCTACCGTTGCAGATGACCCGCTCGGCGAAGCTCAGAAGATTGCCAACCGAATCGCATCGAGAGGACCACTGGCTGTCGAGGCAAACAAGGTAGCGCTCCAAGCCTTCGGCCACGTCGGTCCTGAAGAACACACAGCACTCGTGACGCTGCTCTACAGCCGACTAGAACGATCAGCCGATCACACAGAAGCCGTCGAGGCTTTCCTTCAGAAGCGCAGCGCATCCTTCGACCGTCAATAGGGAGCACCCTACAAAATGCATTTGGGGTGAGAAGCGCCCCCAAGCACTCCCCACCCCAAGATCTATAACGATCAAGAGTACTACGAAGCCTCGCGATAGTCATCTGGTATTTCGCGATCGCGCGATCCGTGGTGCCGAGGCGGAATTCTCCGTTTGCTATACCAGCGCGTTCGACAAGATGCTGGGCAAAGGCTGATCGTGGATGATCGCTAGTCGGTTCGTCGTTCGGGTGACCGCTACGTACAGCAGACCCAACCCGTGTTGAGCGTCGAGGATCTCGGCTGGCTCAACAACCACTACCCCGTCGAACTCCATCCCTTTGGCGGCTCCCGGCGTGAAGTTCAAGATGTTTGGGTGACCAGCTTCGATTGGTTGGGTACTCAATATCGCGACCGGCGCTCCGTCGAGTTCAGTGTGCAACCGCTTGGCGACTTCCCTTGCTTTAGTCTCGACGTCTTCAGTCTGGACAACCTCCACCGGCGAACCCGATGAGCGGATGGCCAAAGGCTGGGTCAGCGTTGGGTCGATCTCGGTCAGGATGCTCGTCGCGATCGGGGTGATCTCATCAGGCGAGCGATAGTTGGTCGACAAGTCGAAGCGAGCAACATCTCCGAAGTGATCTGGGAGAAGGTCTTCCCACGATCCAGCTTCGCCCTTGGTGCGCTGGGCAACGTCACCAACGATCGTCATCGACAACCCTCGGGCACGCCGTCCAATCATGCGCCACTGCATTGGGGTGAGGTCTTGGGCTTCGTCGACGATCACATGGCCAAAGCGCCACGACCGTTCGCCTCGGGAACGCTCCTCGATCGACGCAGTGCTCGCTAACTCGAAGTAGTCATCGGCCTCGAGTTCGGCGATCGGCAAACCGTCAGGGTCCGAGATGATCTCTCCAGTCACTTCGTCACGGACGGGGAAGGTGAGGTGCTTCTCTTTCTTCAGAGCGCTACCGACGGCGTGTTCGTCTATACCCACTCTTGTTCCTCTTCGCCCTCACGCCACGAGTCGTAGCTCTCGATCTCGACAGCATCTGGTTCAGGGTCGAGCGTTTCGGCGTCCTCTGCATCCTCGTCTACTTCGTCTTCTCGCTGTTCGTCGAGGGTGAACACGTCGGCTTCGTCTGCAAACTCGTGCTCCATGTCCGTCTCGACATCGGTCGCCTCAGACACGTCGCCGAGCAGCCACAACAGCTCGTCGAGAAGGGGCACGTCGCTTCGCCCCCAGCGCCGTCGCCAAAGCTCCTTCTCCGGATCGCGTTCGCGATACAACACGCCCGCGTCGGCCGAAGCCAAGCCGGCCTTGTCGGCCGCGTACTCGAGGAGAGGCTTCGATCCAAGAAGGTCATTGAGCATCTGCTCTGGACTCAAGACCGGCCAGTGCCGTTCTTGGAACAGGCGCAGATCCCGGGAGTTGGCGAGGGACTTTCGAATGTCTTCGCGCTGCTCAAAGCCTGGTTCGTGCACCTCTCGGGCAACGTGTTCGAGAACCAACTGGAACAACACACCCGACCCAGAGTTGTGAGTGGCTTGGCGCTCGGCGAGAGTTACGTACTCGTTCAACTGCTCGGCTGACACGATGACCCGCAGCGACCCATACCAAACGGTCAGCGCTTCGGTCGGTCGTCGTCGGCGCCGCTTGACCGCTACTTCGAGCAAGGTGGCCATTTCGGCACCTCCCTTCAAGTCTGCGACGGCCTCAGATGGATCGGGGTCGGTTAGGACACCGGGAAACAGTCGGTCGACGGTGACCGATACGACGCCACTCTCGC
>CAZHUR010000365.1:0-3340 GCA_964535395.1 uncultured Acidimicrobiales bacterium | reverse complement strand
GCAGAGCTCGCAGTAGTGGGAGTCCGAGCGCCGTCGATGTCGATGTCGCGAGCGAGGCTCGAAAGTCTGCATGCGACTCATAATCGGTGCCGTCAAGAAACGCCTTCGCCTGACCACACGCCTCCCCGATTGCACAGTGGCTGTCCAGGCTGGCGTACAACTCGCCAGTGATCTCCATGTATCGGTCCACCTCTGGTCGACCTGGTCCCTCGGCAGCAAGTCGGTAGAGCTCGGATCGCATCGTTTCGAATACCTGCTGGTGATGCTCTGGCTCTGCTTTCGTGCTGAGCGCCAACCATGCCGTGTTCGCATCGAGATCGGTAAGCGAAGTGCGGACCGAGCAGCTACCTCCAAACAGCTGGTCGAGCCGTTCGACGACACGTCTCGCTGCTACCTCAACCACAAAGGCCGACGTCCGGTCGGACGCGATTGGTGTGAACAGCGATGGACCTTCGCACAACGACCGATGTAGCGTCGGCGTCCGATCAACACCCTCGTCGATCAAGGGCCGTGCTGGCCGTTGCCCGGAAGCGAGGTTGGCGAACGAGGCCCCCTCTGGGCGCGGTCCATAGAAGAATGCGGCAACATTTTCCTTCACGAAGTACTTCTGCAGCCAGGTAGCGATTGCGGTCAGATCGGGTTCGAGGATCCCCATAGATGGGAGCGTGGAGCGCCCGGGTCCATCAAAGCCGTACAAGATCGAGAGAGCTTCCCTCGAGGCTGGCTCAGTTGATCGCAGAGATTGTTCGACCAAGCTTGCTGCAACGGAAGTGATGTCGTGGGTTTGAAGGTTGTTTAGTGACCGGACGAGTGACCGGAGAAACGGTTGCACGTACACGCTGGGTCCGGTCATCTTCATGGTGGTGTGGTGAATATCTACGAACCATTGCGTGCCCGACTCCGCGGCGACGCCTCGAAGTGCAAGATCTGCAATGAGACTGGTCAGCCCACGTTCGTGAAAACGTTCGTCCCCCTCACCGACACCAACGACTAGTCCCGCTGTCATTTCTCCGTGGCCGGGAGTCCAAAAACATTGAACCCCATCGACTTCGAATTGGTGAACGGGCGAGGGCTCGATCGGGCTACTTCGCACTGGTTTGGGCGCAGGATCGAGAGACGGAGAAGCCGATATTGCTAACGGGTTCACAGCCCCGGTCACGTCGTTCCCCAATCCATTAGGTGGGTATCGGCATCCCAGAACACCAATTAAGGGCGAATTCCTTACGTAACAGTGAACACCGGTTTAGCCGACTGTGAACACGTGAATGGCGGGACGAGCGTCGAAGTCGGACTCGTTTGCTGTGACACTCTCCTGCACGACGAACAGGCGGTTGTTCTCTGCATCGAAGGCAATGGCGCCCAACTGGGCTCCGCATACAGGAATAACGTCGTCTTCGAGAGAGATGACAAGGTATGGCTCAACCTCGGACGGTTGGCTTGTTCCAGCGGCAACAGCGGCCAGATCTGCTGGGTCGTACAAGCTCATCTGCGGGCTGTGAGCCGAAACGTCGGTCGAGCGTCCGAACCTGCAGTCTTCGCTAACGTCGAGGTTCATCGAGTTGCCCACGGTCACGATCGCACTCCGGCCATCGGGTGTGCTCACCCAATCCGCACCAGGTACCCGCATCGACGAAGCAAGAAACTCCGACTCTTCTTCGGGGAATTCATAATTCACCAGTTCGGTAGCCTCAACGGTCCCCTCGGTTACAACAGATCCGGGCACATCGAATGCAAAGAACGGAGCACCCCGACTCGTAAACCCTCGAACCTCCTCCTGGTACCCACTCACGAGGCTCCGGCCTCCGAGAGCCGAGTCGGCAAACTCCTGGGGCACCTGAAAGATGTAACCGGCGGTCTGCTCGGCGATGAAGCCCTCGACGAAGAACGGACCTTCCACGTCTGGATTGGAAAGGTCCAGGCTTGAATGCCCATGGCCAGGCAGAACGTGCGGCACCGCGTTCTGGTATTGCGTTGCGGTCCAGTGCAGACGCGGCCCGTCGTCGCCCTCGACGACTTCGAGTCCGTTGATTCGATAATTGTCCTGGCCGCCGACCTCCACAGAACCAATTCTGGCGAGGGCCTCTCCCTCGGTGATGTCGGCGAATGGCTGCAACAGCTCAGCCTCTACAAGATCCGTTCGTGAACCTTCATGAGCGATGAAATCAGGTATCGAGATTTCAGCAACTTCGGGGTTGTTTCGAAACCCGGTGATAAAGAGGGAGTCATTCTCCGGGTTGAACGCAATCGTGTGGCCACCGAACTCGAAGTTGCTCTCTCCATCAACGTCAGGAGCGGTGAAGGTACCCGCGTATACAAAGTCTGCTTCGCTCAACGTAGAGCTGCTCAACGACTCGGTATTCGTGTCGGCTTCGTTCGTGACATCGATAATCTCGCTTGGCGGCTCCGGGTTGATCAATTGAAAGAGGAAGAAACCAAGCACGGCTACGATCAGTATCGCGGTCGCACCACCCGCGATTTGGGTACGACGGGTTCGCTGGTCGGCGCGGGCAATGACCGATTCTAGGGAGCCTTCGCCGAAGGCCATCTCGTTCTCGGCTTGTCCGAAGCGTTCTCGAAGATCGTTACTCATGATTCACCTCCGTCTAGAACATCGCGCAAGTGGGAGAGACCTCGCGCTGATCGGCTTTTTACGGTTCCTTCAGAAATGCCGAGCGCATCGGCGGTCTCGGAGACCGACCAATCACAGTAGTGGCGGAGCACCACTACTGAACGCTGGTTGATCGATAGCTTGTTCAGTGCAGCGAACAATTCGTCTGTTGCTTCGGCCGTCGAGGTGTTCTCGGTACTATGCAGCGCCGCCTGTCTCGCTGCCTTCTCCTCACGGCGAGCGCGTCGAAAGGCAGAGCGCTTCCATGACTTTGCCCAGTTGAGCCCGGCCCGGTACACCCAGCCAGCGGGATTGTCGTATTGGGATAGCTCAGTCCAGCGTTGATACGCGCGTGCCATTGCCTCATCGACTGCCTCTTCGGCAAGGCTCGTTGAACCGAGTGTGAAGGCGAGCGCTCTTGCGATCTCGCTACGGTGAGATCGGTAGAAGGCGTCAAAATCCCGACGTCTATCCGAGCTGGTAGGAATGAGATCAGGGCCAACTTGGGTCGGGTTCTGTTCAGCGGTGTGCGCAGGGCGCGACAGCACATTCCGACCCTGGTCAACTTCGCTCACATGTCCATGATGGCAGATTTCACTCTCCGTGACACCCTGCGCCATGGAGATCGGTGCTGATCAGCTTCCCTTGAGGCGAGTGTTGTCTGGGTCGAACGCAGCACCCGTGCCAATGACCGTGCACGGGAACAGTTCGTTCATGTACATGACCTTAAGC
>CAZHUR010000364.1:0-3352 GCA_964535395.1 uncultured Acidimicrobiales bacterium | reverse complement strand
ACCAAGCCCAGTCCCTCGAACGCTCTGATCGCCGACTCGTACAAAGGGTTCAAAGATGACGTCGAGTTCACTCGGCAACATACCAACGCCGCTGTCGCTAACACGCAAAGAGAGCGTCTCGTCATCGGCAGCCAGCGTGACCTGAACCGAACCAATTTCGGTGTAGCGGATCGCGTTGGACACCAGATTGTGCAGAACCTGGCCGAACCGCACTGAGTCGCCAAGGACGCGGAGTGGAACGCCCGGATCAAACTCTACGAGCAGCCGAATTCCAGCATCCTCGGCAGCATCACGCAACCGTTCAACGATTGAAGTGACCAACGTGCGGGGAGCAAACGGTTCGCTCGTCAGGGTTGGGGTGGTCGAGCCGAAGCCCCCGTACTCGATCACATCATCTACTAAGACCCGCATTCGGCTTGCTTCATCGTGGAGAGCCCGTGCCAACTGGCGATCGGATGGAGCGAGGTCGCTACTAGCTAGCAACTCTGAAAGGCCGAGAATGGCGTGAAGTGGCCCGCGCAGTTCATGGCTTACCGCAGCCATGAACTCTTCGTTGCTCGACCCGGACATCTCGGTCATGAGAACACTCCTTATAGTACCCGTCGGCACCTACCGGCAGTTCGTTGAGAGGACCGGTTTGGAAACTGCGAGACCATTGCGCCGACTGCAACAAAGCCGACGAGAACCACCTGACGAGTCGCCACAAACTGACCCAGCGATCCACCCATCGCAAACAACACCGAAATGAGCACTACGGAGCCACAAACCAGTGCCACACCATGCCGATCGTCTCCCCTGGTCGAACAAATCAACGCGTAGGCACTGAGCATTGCGATCAGCGCCGTACCAAACGCGTACGGGCCAAAGAGCGGGGCAATACCCTCGAAGTGTTCACCAAAGCCAACCGAGACCCACGTGTCAGCCCACAGCCACGCCCCGGCGACCAAGACACCACACACGATTCCGTTGGCGGCCAAGAACAGTCGCTGGCCAGCCTGAGCACCCATTGGATGAACGCTGGACTTTGCCGAAACCAACGGCAGCAGTGCCTGCTGCAGGGTCCAGGAGGCAAAGAACACGATCCGGCCGCCGAGGGCGAGAGCAGCAAAGCTACCGGCGTCAGCTGGCTCAAAGACAGCCTTCGCAACAACGAGGTCGAGGTTCATGAGAAGCGTTGCTGCCACGACCGCAATTCCGACCGAGCGGACCGGAGGATGGCCTGACGGGCTTGACAGATCACACCAAGCCCACACGCCGACTTTGGGGCGACACAGAACGTATGCGCCGAGAAAGCCAAGGTTGAGCGCGATCGTGAGCGTGAGCAGATGTGGGAACACTGCGAGTGCGACGAGGGTGGCGAGGAAACGAGTTGCGCCCTCTCCCAGAAAGGTGCTGGCCATTCGGCCGAGAGCCATCTGGCCTTGAAGCCGGCCCCGTTCAACTGCGAGCTGAAGGTGCGCTGGAAACCCGATCGCCATGATGACCAACGACCAGGTGTCCTCTATCTGGAGTAGGTCCGCAGCGAACGGCGAGGCCAGCGCCAACGCCAGTCCCCCTCCGAGGCCAAGGCGATTCGCGAGCAGACGCATCGTGCTCAGGCGACGGGCTTGGTCGCCCGGCTCGCTGTCGGCACCGAGTAGCGATACCGAAGTTGCTAACTGAAGCGTCGATGCCAGCACGCCGGTAATCAACAGGATCGTGACCATGAGTGAAATGTCACCGAAGAGCGCTGGCGTCACAAGGTTGGCAAGCAACACGTTGAGGCCATAGTTGACCGCGTTGACGATCATGATGGCGACCACAAGGCCAGCGCTACTCACTAGAACGGGGCGTGCCAAGGTGTCTGAAGGCACCGGCTTGACTTCGATAGTCACGGTGTCATCGCCCCTACGATGCCGATCATGGCGAGCAGTCTCTGACAGTCGCTCTGGCGAGCGACGACGATGTTGATATCACCACAACGTTCGCTGGCCTGCTTTCGGGCAGCGACCAGAACGTTGGCGATACCAAGATGGAATTCACCTACATCGGACAGACAAATCCGGAGCTGCGGTCGTTCTACTTCGAGGTTCTGAGCAATCGTGTTGCGAACCTCATCGACCCGACCGGGGCCGAGATCTCCGGCGAACTTTACCTCTCTCATCGTTGCTCCCCCGAGATGTATGGCACCAGGTCGCCGAAGCCGGTGAGTTCGAGCGTTGCGAGCAGTTCGTTACTCGGTGCGCCGATGGCCAGGTCACTCCCAACGTCGAGCAGGCTGAGCCTTGCGTCGACGAGAGACTGGAGAGCCGAGAGGTCAGCGAACCGGACGTTTGAACCGTCGAGTAACACCGTCGTGCCGGCGCGCTGCTTCTTCGTTTCAAAGTCGACCTCAGCAAAGGCGTCGAAACGCTCTGGGAGGTCAATGACTTGGACCGATGTCATTCGGTCGAGTTCGATCTGGATCAGTGTTGTGGTTGACATTGGAGGATCTCCTGGTTGTTGGTGTTGTGTTGTGACTAGTTGCAGGCGGCGAGCAGGTGATGGCGGTGCCACTCGGCAATATCTGAGAGCGGAAGGCTGTGTGCCGCAGCGTGATTGATGGCTCCGTGGTGAGCTCGCAGCTGCGAGTCGCCCAATACCGTGCGCAGCGAATTGAGGAGCGATTCAGAGGACTCGGGGTGGAACGGCACGCCGACGAAGCCCTCCTCATCGAGGAGACCGACAAAGTCACCTACCTCGGGGACGATCACGGGCCGACCGAAGGCACCGGCTTGATGGAGCGGACCCGAACTGCCGGTTGTGGAGGTGTAGGGAAAGACCACCACCGAGGAAGACTCAAAGAGCGGCTCCACGTCCTCTTCTTCGATGTAGCCAAGAAAGTGAACACCACCAAGGTCGGCGGTCGTTGCTTCAACTCCAGCGAGGTAGCCGGGAGCATTTGGGCTGTCGGTGCCACCAATGAGGAGCTGCACGTCAGCGAACTCGGGAAACTCGATGAGCTTCCTGTACGCATCGACCAGTCCTTCTACCCGCTTGTAGGTTCCGAACTTTCCAAAGGCAAGGATCCGACGGACGCCATCGGCAGGTTCGACACCTCGCCATGGGGTCTGATCGAAGCTTCCGTGCGGAGTCAGATATACGTTGTCTGCTCCGTACCGATCGTTGAGGATCTGCACGTAGTTCGGCATGGTCGTGACCACTCGGTCTGCTTGAAGCACCGCCTTTGTCAAGGTTGCGCCGATCGACCTCAGCACACGTTCGACAAGAGAACTCGAACCAAAGCCAGCAGCCTGAAGGTCGACGGTGTCGACGAGGTTGTGCAAGAGCACCACCGACGGAACTCCAAGCAAACGAACCAACGCAGGTGTCA
>CAZHUR010000363.1:0-3357 GCA_964535395.1 uncultured Acidimicrobiales bacterium | reverse complement strand
AAGCTCCCGCGTGCCAACGCCAGTCGATCGGGGTTGCCGTCATCGACGATGCCGAGCAACGAGATCGTTCTGTCGGTCTGTGAAATCTGTCTGACGATATCGGCCAGTTCACGGCCGTGACCGCCAGCGCCGACCACGACGATCGATCGCACCCCTTGTGGGTTAGATCCGGGTGTGGTGGAAAGGTCGATCGACGAGATCTGATCAGAGTTCATCAGGGCTCCGACTCGATCGTGGCTCGGCGATAGGGTCATCGGCTGAATGGCCGATCGTCCCCCCAGCTTCGGCAACCGCGGAGAAGGTCTGCGCAAGGATGCTGACGTAGAGCCGAAGGGTCGGGTTATGCACCCATTCCTGGTCGAACTCAATTCGCTCTGCCCAGGTGATCGAGTTGCGTCCACGTACCTGGGCAAGCCCGGTCATCCCAGGTCGCACCTGTTGACGCACTTTCTGCTGTCTCGTCAGTTCGGCCGATTGAATCGGCAACATTGGCCGAGGGCCCACCAAGCTCATGTCGCCACGGAGCACGTTCAGCAGCTGAGGTAGTTCGTCGAGTGAGCTGCGCCGGAGAAGCTTCCCGACGCCGGTGAATTGGTCTTCGGAGGGGATCAAGGACGTCCGGTTCGGCGCGTGTGTCATCGAACGAAACTTCAACATCGTGAAGGATTTGCCGTGCTTTCCCGTTCGCTCTTGAGTGAACAGAACTGGAGTCCCTGAAGTACAGACGACGATCGCCGCAATGATCGCGAGTGTCGGAACCCATACGGGCGAGGAACAGACGACCAGGACCAGATCGAGCGCTCGTCGAGAGCGCACCCTCTGGGAGCGCACATTGCGCTCGTCGAAGTCGGCGACCGTGATCGTCACGATGAAGCTCGCAGGTTCTCGGTGCTCTCGGCCACGATCTGTGAACGCATCCACTCGATGGTCTCGATAAGTCCTTGATCAAACGCGATGGGAGAGATGTCTGGAAAGAGCGTGCGAAGCAGAGTGCTGTCAGCTTGAGAATGTGGCACATCTCCGACGCGGCTCTCGGTATGGTCGACCACGAGCGGACGATCGAGATGCTCTCCAAGAAGAGAGAGGACCTCGCGAAGGCTGATGCGCGATCCGAAAGCCAAGTTCACAGGATCGGGCGAGGTGACCTTTCGCTCAAGTGCGTCGATGATCGTGGCGCAAACTGTCGAAACATGAGTGAAGTCTCTCGATTGAGTTCCATCGCCGTGCACGGTCAATGGCTTGTCGCGCAACGCCGAATCGACGAAGGCTGGGATCACCGCTGCGTACACGTGGCCGGCTGCTTGCAGCGGCCCGAATACGTTGAAGAAGCGGAAGGCCAGAGTGGGCAGATCAAATGATGTGCCATAGGAGATTGCGTACGACTCGGCCGCGAGCTTGCTGGCGGCGTAGGGGCTCATAGGTCGAGTGGCCGAAGACTCGCGTTTGGGTAGTTCTGGATTCGCTCCGTAGACCGACGACGACGAGGACATGATCACGTGTTGCCCGCCCCCAAGTCGTGCGGCTTCAAGAACCCGGAGGGTGCCGGTCGCGTTTGCCATATGGGTCGCCACAGGATCGTCTATCGAGCGAGGTACCGATGAGCGCGCAGCCAGGTGTACGACAGCATCGTTCTCGGCGGTCATCTTCTCGATCAGTTCGACGTCGAGAATCGACCCCACCTCGAGCATCACATCGAGTCCCTCGAGATTCGATTCGAATCCCGTGGATAGATTGTCGATCACGCTCACCTGGTGATCTCGAGTGAGAAGCCGGCGGGCCAAGTTTGCGCCGATGAAGCCAGCTCCACCAGTAATGAGAATCTTCATGGTCGTGTCGTCAGCTTTCGTGAAGGTGGCTGTGAAGAAGTGAGGAGAGTCGTCGCGTCGCTGCTCCGCGCCTGAATCGTGCCGTCGACGACTCGGACGACCCGGTCGGCGTGCTCGATCGTTCGTGGTCGATGGGCAATGGCGACGATCGTTGTGTTGGAACGCAGCGAGTCCATGGTTTCGCCAATTAGCGCTTCACTCGTTGAGTCGAGAGCGCTGGTCGGTTCATCGAGTAGCAGCAACTCGGGTGCACCAGCGATGGCCCGAGCGATCGCGATGCGCTGTCTTTGTCCACCAGAAATTTGAGACCCGAGGACGCCGACCTGGGTGTCCCAGCCGAGTGGCCATCTCGCGATCTCGTCGGCGATCCGTGCTGACGCCGCAGCGCGTTTCACAGCCTCATCGGTGATGTTGGGTCGACCAAACCGGATCGCTTCAAGGACCGTACCCGACGAGAGCTTCGGTTCCTGGGGGACGAATGCGACTCGCTTGTGCCACCAGTCCGGGTCTATGTCGACATGGTCGACACCGTCGATGAGCAACCTTCCGCTCGTTGGCCTCTGAAGCCCGAGGAGAATAGAGATCAGCGTTGACTTTCCCGAACCTGACGGTCCGACCACCGCAACAAATTCGCCACGATGGACGGTCAGTTGTATCGATCTGAGAGCTGGCGTCTCTAGCCCCGCTTCAACGTCGGACAATATGAGTTCGCCGTTGCCCACGACTTGCTCGTCGTAGCTGAACGAGATGTTGTCGAGCTGAAGGTTGCCCAATCGAGCCGGCATCACGCCGGCGCCGGTGGGGCGTTGCGAAGAGCTGAAGCGGTCGAGTTCGGTGATCAGTTGGCTAAAGACCGGAGTTGTCTCATTGATCTGTTGAAGCGCGCTTTGTGTTGCCTGGCCGTAGCTGAGTGACCGGAGCAACACCAATAGAGCGCCGGCGAGCGCTGTCAAACTGGTCGATCCCGTAGCATCGATGACCGCAAGCATCCCCAGGATGAGGGCGAAAGCGCCGATGCGGTACGCGACCGAGTTCATTCGCGAGATAAACCGAAGCCGTTCAATGGTGGCCGTTACATCATCGATCTCAGCGAACAAAGGAGCGTCCGCGGCTTCCTCGGTGCCGAAGCTTCGGATCTCCCGGTTGAGTTCAAGACGTTCTGCCAGTGTGCTCGCGAGGGCTCGTTGCTTCGTTGCGCGAGAGTCGCCGTGTACCCGACTCTTCTTCAGCAGTGGGCGCAGCACGATGAGCATGACCGTCAGCCCGCCGAGGACGGTGAGAGCAGCTGTGGGACTGAGGACGAGTGCCGCTACGACG
Organism: uncultured Acidimicrobiales bacterium; assembly: GCA_964535395.1. GTDB lineage: Bacteria > Actinomycetota > Acidimicrobiia > Acidimicrobiales > SHLQ01 > SHLQ01. The sequence goes on along the minus strand of CAZHUR010000363.1, from coordinate 214 downwards.
AGCACACAGAAGTTGGCAGCTGCACTCACCGCGTTACCGATCGAGTTGACGAGCGCGCCGACTTGACTGGCGTGCACATGGAGAAGCTGTTGGGAGTCGCCGCGATCGGCGCTGTTCTGGGAGTCGAAGCTCGCTCCGGAGAATGCCAGCAGGAGATTCCGTTGTGTGGTTCGAATCGAACGCGAATACAACCGAGCCTGGCTCCACGCTCCGC
>CAZHUR010000362.1:0-3365 GCA_964535395.1 uncultured Acidimicrobiales bacterium | reverse complement strand
CTCCTCTACTGGGTAGAGGTCAGTGGTGTTAGCCAACCACGCGAAGATGATTTCGGTACCGTCGTTTGCCTGCGCCGTACCAGCAAGAGCGCCGACCTCGTTCAGGCGACCGGTCTTTGCTTCAACACGGCCAGCGGCTGGTGTACCGACAAAGCGTTCGATGAGCGTGCCCGATTCGCCAGCGACGGCGAGACCATCGTGCAGAGGAGTGCCGGCGGTTGCGTCGAGTACCTCCAATAGAAGCTGACACGTCACGCGGTTCTCGCTAGCGAGCCCGGACCCGTCGGCCACGTCGGTCTCAGCAACGCTGAATCCGTCTTCGAGAAGAAGGTTCTCGAGGGCGATCGCTCCGCCTTGGCTCGTGCCGCTTCGTGATGCGACAAACCCAATCTCCTTCAACAGCATTTCACCGGCCATGTTGTCGCTGATATCGAGCATCTGATTCGCGGCGACCGACACAGGATCGCTGATGACCGATCCAATGACACGTGCATTCGCTGGTGCTGGCGCTTCACCACTGGCTCCCCGGATGATCACGCCGCGATCTTCGAGGAGGTCATCAAAGAAGGCAGCCGCAAACGTGGCTGGAGCTGTCGTGGCTGTGGCGAGCGAGGGTGCGGTGCTGTCGCTCGGGAAGTTCACGAAACCATCGTTCACGGTCAGCGCGGACAACGGACCCGTTTGGTTCTGCGACACGTTGGTGAACCGCTCTGGCCACTCGGGTATATAGCGGACGTCGTCGTATCGCTCCTCGTCTCCAATGATGCCGCCGTTGATCTCGGTGACGCCGGCCGCGACGACTTGATCAGCGAGTTGCTCGATTCCGGTGCGGAAGTGCGGTTGCTGTTCGTACCGATCGACGTAGTCAGCGGTTGCGAGCAAGGGGTCGCCTCCGCCGACGAGGTAGAGGTCTCCGTCCAAAATGCCGTCGACGATTGGAGCGTCGGTCACCACGGTTGTCTCAAAGGTGTAATCGGCGCCAAGAATTTCGTATGCGCCATAGGCGGTGAGGATCTTTTGAGCAGACGCCGGAACGAGCGGAAGGGTCGGGTTGTGGCCAAAGACCTGTTCCCCATCGATGCTCACCGCGAGGCAGCTCTGTGATGGGAAGGTGTTCACCAACTCACCCAGTGAGTCCGCGAGGTTGTCGACCAAGAGCGGTTCCTGGAGAAATGTCGGTGTGCGTCGCACCGACAGCAGCGGCGTCGCGAGCGGAGCCTCGGTGCTATTGCTGGTTTCCATATCGACCGACTCGGCGAGCGCCGTATCGGTCAGCACCGCCTGCCATGACGCGAAGGCCGCGATCAGAATCAGAACGATTGGAAACAACCATTGACGCATTGCCCTGAGCTTAGCCGATTCACGCCAAGCCCGGATCGGCTCTTACTGACAGCTCACGTCGAAGACTTGGCCGGCCATGCGGTAGCGGATCATGTGTTCGCCACCATCGTCGGGAACAACAAAGCTGGTCGAGCCGGCAGGGGTTGATGCAACCCAAGCGTTATTCGTTCGGATTTGGTACGAAGCAGCACCGATGTCATTCCAGGTCAACGTGATGTTCGCGCCGTTGCCCGACTCGGTGCACGCCAAGACCGGCGCCTCCAGGACCACTACTGGTGTGCAGGTCGACACCGTGCGGTCGGCGCCGATGAAGGCACGCACGACGTAGGTGAAGTTGCCAGCTCCAGGTTCTTCGGTATAGCTGAGGGTGCCGCCGTCGGTAGATCGCCAGCTGCCGTTTCGAAAGACCGACACTCGGGTCCAGCCTTCGTCGTTCCAGCTGACCGTCACCTCGTTCTCCCCCGTTGACCACGGCGTTACAAGTGAGGGTCACGCCTGGGGTACGGACAGCGCCACAGTCCTCGGTGAACGACAGGCCGTTGCGGTTGTAGCGAAGCTCGTAGGTGAGCGTCGCGTTTGGCGCAGCCGCGGGGTGGATGAACTGGTCGTCCGAGCCGTCGATGGTAGCGAGGTAGTTGCCGTCGACGGCGACGTTGTACTGGAACACACTTCCGACTTCGTTCCAGGAGATGACCGGATCGCCGTTGCCGTCGAGCGTCACCGAGCACCGTGTTTGTCCAGCTGACGGATCGTTGTCAAAGAACGGTGCCCGCCCTACGAAGAAGTCGTCGATTCGACCCTGGTCCTGGCCAATGAGCAGGCCCCGTTCGATCGCAGTGATTTCGAGTACGCCAACGAATGCGTCAGATTGCGGGGTGAAAGATGGATCCGCATAGCCGGTGTCTGCATCGAGAACGCCAATTTGGCCTACGGGGAACACGAAGCCAGGATCGACGAGGTCTTCTCGGAAAGCGTCATCGCGCTCGGGGTCTGCAATGTAGATTTGCGCACCGAGTTCTTCTCCGTTCGCAGCTCGCTCACCGGGGTACGGGGAAGGTGCTGTGGAGTTGACGAGGAATCGAAAGTGTCCTCCGATGTAGACGTCATCGCCATCAATCTCGACCGAGAAGATCGAGTCGAATGCTCGCGCTCCCCAGTCGGGGCGATGTTGGCCGGCACCGGTAGGAAAGCGTGTCGCTGTGTCGCACTGCGCTCCGGTGTCGGCACCTTGGCTTACCACGACGAGAAAGCCGCTAGCGACCGCAAGATCTCGAATCTGTACTCCTCGACCATCGCACTGGTCAGCGTGGAAGAAGTCTTGAATAGGGTCGTTCGCGTCGGGGAAGAGCAACTTATATTCGGTCACGGAGTGGTTATTGATCTGAGAAACGTCGAGGCGCGCAATCCCGGGTGAGTCATGGGTGGTGCCTCGGACAGCGTCAAAGATCTCGCCGCCACGATGAGCAACAAAGAGTCGATTCTCCGATGGGTTGAGAACGACCTTGACTACGCCTGGGGTCTGAGCGCCGTTGAAGGAGCGGCCAATAAAGTCTTGAGAGTAATATCGAAAGCTTGTGTCGAATGCTCCGGTTGTTGCATTGAAGCGTGCGAGGCCGCCAACCTGCTGGTTGATCGGTGGGCGTCCGGGTGCAAGGTCAAAGACCGTCTGGAAGTTGCCACCCGTGTAGAGAAAGCCGTCATCTGCCAAGTCGATACTCAAGACGAGAGCGTCGACCCCGGCCTGTGCGAAGTTGCGGTCGAGAAGTCCAGTCCGAACATCGAGCAAGGCAAGCCGGTTGCGGGTTCGCACAACTCCGTCGCTGCGGTCATCGATAGAAGCAAACCTGCCGCCGATGTAGAACGAACGACCGTCAGCGGCTGGCTCGATATCGCGTATCTCGACAGTGTTTCCGTTAGCCGCCGTCAAGATAGGCCGGAACGACTCGATAAAGCGTCCCGAATCTAAGTCGTAGGCAAAGAGTCCGGCTTGGGTGACGATCGGTCCGTTGCGCTCGGTCTGAACC
>CAZHUR010000361.1:0-3366 GCA_964535395.1 uncultured Acidimicrobiales bacterium | reverse complement strand
GATCCGTACTCTTCGGCCTTCTGCGCCATCAGGCCAACATTTGGAACGGTACCCATCGTGGTCGGGTCGAACGCGCCATTCGCCTTGCTGAATTCAATAGTGGCTGAGTAGAGCGCCGCGTAGCTGCTATCGGGAATGATGGCCTTGGTGTCTTGGAGGTTGCCATCCTTGTTCCACATCTGACCCGACGTTCGGATCATCGCGGGCATCGACGCGTCGATGATCACATCGCTCGGTACGTGAAGGTTGGTGATGTCTTTGTCGGAGTTGACCATTGCAAGGTCGGGTCCGTTTTCACGGGCCGCAGCGATATCGGCTTCGATTTGGCCGCGAAGGTCGTCGGGGATCTCGTCGAGAGCCTGGAGCAAGTTGCCGAGGCCGTTGTTCACGTTCACGCCGGCGGCGTCGAGCGCATCGCCGTGGGTTGCAAACACGTCGGCGAAGTAAGCCTTGACGGCGTGGCCGAAGATGATCGGGTCGGAGACCTTCATCATCGTTGCCTTCATGTGAAGCGACAGGAGCACACCCTTCTCCTTGGCGTCGGCGATCTCAGCGGTGAGGAAGTCGCTCAACGCTGACTTGCTCATGTAGGTGGCGTCGACGACTTCACCTTCGAGCACGGGAACCGAGTCCTTGAGAACAGTGACGGCACCGTCGGGCGCCACATGTTCGATGCGGAGTGTGCCATCAGACGCGATCGTCGTCGACAATTCGTTCGAGCGGAAGTCGTTCGCACCCATAGTCGATACGTGGGTAGCCGAGTCGGCGCTCCATTCGCCCATCGAGTGAGGGTTCTTCTTCGCGTAGTTCTTTACCGCCACAGGAGCACGACGATCGGAGTTGCCCTCGCGCAGGACGGGGTTCACGGCCGATCCCTTGATCTTGTCGTAGCGAGCCCGGATCTCAGCCTCTTCGTCGTTGCTCGGGTCGTCCGGGAAATCGGGGAGATCGTAACCCTTTGCCTGCAACTCTTCGATGGCTTCCTTCATCTGTGGTACCGACGCGCTGATGTTCGGCAGTTTGATGATGTTGGCTTCTGGCGTCTTGGCCAGGTCTCCCAGCTGAGCAAGGAAATCGGGGATCTGTTGCTCGGGGGTCAACTTCTCGGGGAACGTTGCGATGATTCGTCCAGCCAACGAAATGTCAGCAGTCTCGATGTTGATTCCGGCTGCACCAGCAAACGCTTCGACGATCGGCAGAAATGACAGAGTTGCCAGTGCCGGTGCTTCGTCGGTCCAGGTGTAGACGATGGTGGAAGATTCGCTCATGTGTACGAACGCCTTTTCTATTCGGTTGAGGGCCACACTGAGACTACCGACGCCAACGCCGACTCACATCGACGTCGGAGGTCTATCACACGATATTCAGAACGGATCTTGCGGTTCAGAGGTGCTTCTGGCGATCCTCAGCGAGTGCTTCCACAGGCGTGCGGCCGTCACTTCGGCTGCGGTCACGGTCGAACCAGTCCCCAGACGGGATCAACTCACCATCCACATGCATCGTTGCCGGCGCCCAGTAAATCCACGCACGGACCTTCTCCCCAGTCTCGGTCGACACCGGCGCGACGGTACGCCAGAAGAAGTCCGGGTGAGCCTCGATCCCATCGCAGATCTCAAGGCCAGCATCGGTCAAGTCGAAAAGCTCACCGACGACCGTTCCCTCACCAGGTTTGATCCCGGGGTAGTGAATAAACGACAACAGATCGGCACCGTCGAAGGTCGCTGGCTGTGCCGAGATCACCTCGTCGGCAACCAACTCATAGTTGCGGGTGTCTTCCGCATCGGTGTCGCACGGTGTGCGAAGCGTTCCGTAGACGAACAGCTTCTCCATCGGTGAGCTCTCTCTCCAAAATTCCTGCATCTACCCACAACCGGTGTCGGTGGATGCAGGAAATTTTAGTGGGTGAAGTGGCGTTCGCCGGTTAGGACCATGGCGATGCCGGCTTCGTTCGCAGCGGCGATGACCTCTTCGTCTCGAATGGAGCCACCGGGCTGAATCACCGCGGTGCAACCGGCTTCGATCGCTGCCTCGAGGCCGTCTTTGAAGGGGAAGAACGCATCGGACGCGCACGCTCCACCGGTTGCCCGTCCATCTGCCTTCTCGGCGGCGATGCGTCCGGCATCTCGGCGGTTTTGCTGGCCGGCGCCAATACCGACCGCTTGGAGATCCTTTGCGAGCACGATCGTGTTCGACGTGACTCTGGCTGCGACCTTCCACGCAAATTCAAGATCTGCCATCTCTTCTGCTGTTGGTGGTCGATCGGTGGCGACGGTCCAGTCGTCTGGCTGGGCGAGCATTTCGTCGGTGGTCTGAACCAGCAGTCCTCCATCTATCGACCTCATCGTCAGCAGTGCCGACGCGGGTGGGGCTGCCTCGATGACACGCAGGTTCTTCTTCGTAGTGAGCAGCTCCATAGCCTCAGGACTAAAGCTCGGAGCGACGATGACCTCGGTGAATACCTCGATCAGTTTCTCGGCAAGTGGTCCTGGCACCTCGCGATTGATCGCGACGATGCCACCAAACGCCGATACCGAGTCGCAGGCGTGTGCGCGAACGTATGCCTCGACAATGTCAGCATCTGAAGCCGCGCCGCATGGGTTGGCGTGTTTCATAACGACCGCTGTCGGCTCGGTTCCGAGCGAGTGCACCAACTGCCAGGCTGCTTCGGTATCGAGCAGATTGAGATAGCTGAGCGCTTTGCCATTGTGCTGCACAGCATCGTCCCACCAGCTGTGCTGGCCAGCGAAACGGTAACGAGCGCCCACCTGATGTGGGTTTTCACCATACCGAAGATCCTGCACGCGATCGGCGGCGATATGGATCGAGTCGGGCAACGGGTCCGTAGCGTCGCTGGTCTCATCGGTGTCATCGAGCCAGGACACGATGGATGCATCGTAGGCAGCGGTGTGAGCGAACGCTTTGCGAGCAAGACGGCGCTTGGTCTCTGCCGATAGGTCACCAGCCTTAACCTCGCTGGCCACGGCGCTGTAATCGTCGGGGTCCACAACCACACCGACAAACTCGTGGTTCTTCGCTGCCGCGCGAACCATTGTCGGTCCGCCGATGTCGATCATCTCGATCCCGGGCTCCGAGTTGAAGGGATACAGGTTGACCACGACCAAATCGATCGGCGCAATGTCGTGCATTTCGAGGTCGGCCTGATGTTCGGCGTTGTTGCGATCGGCCAGGATGCCACCGTGAACCTTCGGGTGCAGTGTGACAACACGATGTCCGAGCATGATCGGCGAACCGGTGTGGTCGGCAACATCGGTCACCGGCAGACCCGCTTCGGCGATCTTGGCAGCGGTGCCTCCGCTCGACAGCAGCGTCCAGCCAGCGTCGACGAGACTCTGGGCGAGTTTGGTG
>CAZHUR010000360.1:0-3369 GCA_964535395.1 uncultured Acidimicrobiales bacterium | reverse complement strand
AGCTCACTCCGCTCACCGATGGCATCGATCGTGAACCGTGCGTTCTTGCGAGCTCGTGCGAAAGCAGCTGGCGATACGCCACCCTCCCCGCCGAGCTTGGTAGGGACGAGGTTCGTGCAAACGCATCCGAGAGCATCGTCGATGTCGCGGACCAGCTTCTTGTCGTTGCCGACACGACGGCGTTCGGTTGGGCTCCAGAAGCTCCGAACATCCAGCTGATCTGGTCGAACGGGCCGAGCACGCCACACTCGGTCACGATCATAAGAGCATTCTTGCTGACCGGTGATCAGGCGTATCGCGATCTCGCAGTGCGCAACGCCAGCTTCGCTCTGGGAGGAAACCCATCGGGTGTCACCTACCTCACCGGAGTCGGCACCGAAAACCCTCGACAACCTCTTCTGGTCGATCAGAGAAACTCGGATCTGCCGATCTGGCCCGGCATTCCGATCTATGGCGTCTTTACTGCGTGGCAACTCCCCGAGTGGTATCAGAACCTTTTTCTTCGTGACGCCGGCACGACCCCAGACCCTGCAGGTTGGCCCACGCTGCACTCCTTTTTTGACCAAGGAGTCTTTGCTGGACAAAGCGAATTTACGGTTCAGCAATCCCACGGCGAAGCCATCTGGAGCTTCGGCGCTCTACACGGCACGGTCGGTTTTACTTCCGAAGACACGTTGGTAGCCGAATAAATGACTATGGCTGCAAACTCCGCCCGCGCGACGAGCGCCCAAGACACCATCGACTCGATCGATGGCATCGGACGGTCCGCTGGACCGCTCGCGTTTGTGGCGTGCGCTGGTTTCATGGTCCTCGGGGTGTTGTTGCACTTCGAAGCAGTGCCTCATCCCCCGTCTGCTGCGTACGCGACCGCTCTGGTCCCGATCGGCGTGCTCCTGCTCATTTCTCGAAACGCACTCAAGACCCTCACGGTGTCGATTCCGCCAATCGCTCTCGGGGTGTGGATCTTCCTCTCGAGTTCGTGGACCGAAGACGCCGAACGCACGGCGTTCTTGGTTCGCCTGCAACTCCCGCTGCTTCTCGGGTTCATGATCATGGGAGCGGTGCTCTCGGACAAAGATGTCATGGCCTGGCTGCTCAACGCGGTACGGGTCGTCCTCGTGGTCACAGCAGTAGCGGTTGCCACAATCCCATCCACGCGCGCAGGAGCGCTTCTCAACGGTGACCTGCTCGAAGGCTGGCACGGATTGTTTGGACACAAGAACGAGCTCGGGCCGTTTCTCGCGATCGGACTCGGCGTGGTCATCGTGGCCGACAAAGGCCGTTGGTCCCGATGGCTCAGCCTCGTCGCCATTGGCGTTCTCCTGCTGGGAAGTCAGTCGGTCACCGGAATTACTGCAGCGATGGTGGCGGTTGCTGCCCACGGATGGTTGCGCGCCAACGAGCGCTCCGACGATCGAGTCCTCTCGATCGCTGTCGTGGCAACGACCGTTCTCGCAATCATCGGTGCCCTGGGTGCTCGCGCTGGCCTGTCGATCTTTCTCGAGGCGACCGGCAAGGATCCGACCTTCAGTGGACGTACCGATATTTGGGCTGCTGTCTCCGGTGCCATTGCCGACCGCCCAATTCTCGGGTATGGACGCGGTGGCCTGTTCTTTAGTCCTCCGAATGACATCTCGATCGAACTGTGGCGTCAGATTGGGTTCCGTGCCCCGCATGCCCACAACGGGGTGCTCGACGTGACGTCCCAAATCGGCCTCGTTGGTCTTGGACTCTTCGCCATCGTGTTCGTGTCCACTCTTCGGGCCGCGATCCGGTCGTTTCGACGCAAGGAACAGTTTGGCTCGTTCGCGCTGGTATTCATGGCAACGTTGACGGTCGCTTCGTTGTCCGAGCCGGTCTTTCTCGGCCCCTACTTCAGTCTTCTCGCAATGCTCCGCATCCTTTCGATTCGCCTAGACCGCGTTGCCACTCTGAACGATCTTCGGCTCCAAGCGACCCCCGCCAAGCCCAGCAAGGTGTTCGGAATGCCGCGCGCGGAGGCGGCATGACGACCGTTGAAGACCCCGACCAAGAGAATCTCGACGAAGGCGCCGCCAAGCGCAAAGATCGTCTGTCGTTCGCGAACGACCTCTTCTGGTCGCTGTGCTTCGACGGGTTTTCGGTCATAGCTAACGTCGTCGCGTTCTGGCTCTTGAGTAAGAACCTGGCGCCGGCGGGATACGGCGCCTACATCGGCCTCTTCGGCATTGTCGGGCCACTCGGCGGTTTGGCGTGGGCCGGCGTTGGCCTCGCCGCACTCCAGCGGATTGTTCGAGACGAACACGACCCGGTGAAAGTTGCACGAGCAATGCTCGGCCAAGGTATGGCGCTCGCGCTTGGCGGAACGCTCGTCGCCATCACCATTGCCCGGTTTGCCGTGCGGACGCTGTCGCTATTCGAGATTTCATCGATCGTCTTTGCCGAGTTGATGGCGCTGACGATCGTGATGATCTCCTCGTTCATCCTGCAAGGCGTCAAAGGCGTGCCAGCGGCAAGCAGGCTACGACTTGTTGTGCTCGTGATCCGCGTGGTCGTCGTCGTGACGCTGTTCTTCACCGACCGACTCACCATTGCCGCACTCGGTGTCTCGACCAGCATCTTGTTCTCGCTTCTCAGCGTCTGGGTTCTGATGCGTTCACTCCCTGCTGTCGGGCTCCCGGTACTGCCTGGAGGCTTCGGGAAAGACGATTCGAAGATTGCTCTCAGCTTTTCGGTTCCGCTGGTTGGCTCGAGCCTGCAACTCGATGGCGACAAGACCGTCCTCAACGCCTACGGCATGGAAGACGTCGCTGGCATCTACGGAGCTGCATTCCGTGTGATCAACATGGCGTACACGCCCATTCGGGCCCTACAGAGCGCAATGCACAATCGAATGCTGCCCCATGATGCGTCCGATCATGGCCTGCACGTTCGGAGGGCCAAGCGGTTCGCGTGGATGAACATCATCACGATCGTACCGATCGGCGTGATCCTCTTCTTCGCGGTCGACTTGTTCGAACCGATCATCGGCGAAGACTTCGCGGAAAGTGCTCCCATTGCCCGATGGCTCCTGATCTTCCTGCCCATCAAGGCGGTGAGCAGCGTCCCGCTCGCCGGCCTCCTCGGCCTCGGCCGAACAACAACACGCGCCTGGGTCATGGGAATCGCCGCCACGATCAGCCTCGGGCTCTACATCGTGTTGATCCCGAGCCTGTCGTGGGTCGGCGCTGTCATCGGCACCGTCGTCGGCGAGACCGTGTTGCTCATCTTGGGTGTGGAACGTCTCGTGACATGGCAACGCCGCAGCGACGCCGGGGAAGATCTGGTGACGACGACCTAGGGTTGTCAGGCTCACGTGTGGGCGACTAGACCAGTGGGCGATGACGATAG
>CAZHUR010000359.1:0-3391 GCA_964535395.1 uncultured Acidimicrobiales bacterium | reverse complement strand
GATCGAGGCCACCCCTGGAGTGTCCACCAGCCTCGTTCCTATCAACGACGGCGCGGGGTCTAGAACTTCGAGGTGGCCCAACTCGGCAGCAGCAATGGATGAAAGATCTCCTCCTTCGATCACCGAGGGGTGGCCACCGTCGAGTGGATGGGCGAGCACTTGTACCTCGGGGCCGTGGGCGTAGTGGGTGACGAGCTTCGTTACTTCTGTCGCTCCTGTCGACGCCAACTCTTGACCGACAAGGGCGTTGAGCAAGGTACTCTTTCCTGCCTTAAGCCGACCAGCGATCGCCACCGAAAGCGTGTCGTCGGCCAAGTTGGCCCTTGTTGTTTCGATTCCAGTGCGAGTTTCGGGATCGACGTGTTCGGCCATCTGTGCGAGCACGCCGTCTACATCTCGTCGTGCGCTCACGACCGGCTCCATTCAATCGCGGCCTTTGCGAGCTGCCGGGCAAGACGGACCTCGTGCGCTGTCGTTTCACATTCGGAGATACGTTCGGGCTTCTGTTCGTTCACCGCAGCCTCCAACCTCTGAAGAGTTTGTCGGGCAGCCGCGAGGCCATCGCGGCGGCTCGCTGCAACACGAGCAATCTCATCTTGAATCTGTTCGATGGCAGCTTCTTGGGCCTCGGCTGCAACTCCGTCCACAACGATCCCTGCTTGCCTCAAATACGTAAGGGCAACTTCGCGCGCTTGACGTTGACGTCGTTCAATACCTGACTTCCGCGCTGGGATGCCATAGATCCCGCCGGAGAGAATTGCTGCTGCTGCGGCGAGTCCAATCGCGAGTGGCGGCAGCAACAACCCGGCGCCGGCAATTACCCCGTAGGTCGCCGCACCGGTGCTAGCTCCCACGCGGAGCGCTGTCATCGAACCTTGTGCCGATTGGTTCTTGCCCGCGAAGCTCACCTGGTTGATCTCGAGTTGATGCAAGTTTGGAGACATTGCCAGATCGCTGATCTCGACGGTCTCGCCTTCGATACCCATCTCGGCGAACAGCGTCTCAACCGCTGCAGTTGACCGCTTGCGGAGGTGACGCAGGTGCTCGATCAACATGACGTTCGTGGAGTGCTGGATCTCGGCCTGCATCTCGGCCCAGTCCTTGGCCGGATCACCCGCTTCGATCACGGTCTGGACCTTTGCCTCTAGGTCCTGGAAGCTGAACTTCAGGTGCTGAGAGAACTCTCTTCGTAAACGACTACCCAGCTCTTTGAGGCGCCGCCCAACCTCAGGGTTGGATGAGTCAAGTTGCGAAGCTGTCTGGTGCAACGCGTGAACTGTTTCGCGCTGTTTGTCGATCGGAGCGGAGTGTTCGAGCGCTATCAGCTCGTCGTTTATGGCCCCGAGTAGAGCACGGCCAGCAGAGTCGACCTCTGTTCCGAGCCGGAATGCACGTTTTCCCACGACCGAAGCAACGGCCAGCTCTTCCAATCGTTGGCCAAACTGCGGCACGTTTGATCCCAAACATGCTGTCTCGTTCCCTCGAGACAACCCTCGTTGGAATCGTTGAGCACTCACCGGAAACGGTTCTTGTGGAATACCCAGGTTTTGGAGATGTCCAACGTTGGCTGCAAGCACCTCTCTCCAGTGCGGGTACTGATCGATCTTGGTCAAAACGACTCGTATCCCGGAACACACCTCAGCTGCAGCTTCGAGGAACTCAGCCTCGGGAGAGGTCAGTTCTTGAGCGGCTTCGGTGACATAGACCATCGCAGTGGAGCGATGGAGCTGTTCGATGATGGCAAGTGATGCACTGCTTGAAAGCCCGCCCGAGATCGGGGGTGTGTCGATAAGAGTGGCTGTGCCCGCAATGCCGGGTAGTGGGTGTGTTATCAGCGCCCCCGTAACCCTGGCTCCGTCAATTTCGGTCAGCTCGCCCCACGCTGCAGCAACGACCTCCGCCCGTCCCACCCGATACAGCGTCGGCTCGTTGCCGTCGGCGTTCTGGTCGTCATCGATGTCTGGAACCGCGTAGAGGCCGTAGTTGATCTCGTCCCTTGGTATCACCTCGATACTGAGCGTTGACGGGCTAATTGGATGCACAGGCACCACCGACGCGCCAGCGATCGAGTTCAGCACGCTTGACTTACCTGACTTGAAACCGCCTGCGATGACAATACGAGATGTCTGGTCTTCGAAGGTGGTCACAAGTTCGTCGAGTCTGTTCGCAACTTCTGGCAGTCCCCATCTCGCGCACAGCGACTGCACGTGCACTGCCGTGCCCTCGATCCGAGAGACAACAGTGCGAGTCTCACTTATTGGCTTGTCATCCATGACGGCGCCTCTACGCTGCGCTTCAGATGAGTCCCTTGCGCAACGCGTACGCCACGGCGTGAGAGCGGCTCTTCAGCCCAAATCGTCGGTTCACGTCTTGAATAGAGGTCTTGATCGTTCGCTCGGAGTAGTTGAGCTCGGTCGCGATCTGCCGTGTGTCGTGACCTTCGCTCAACATCCGCAGCACCTGCTTCTCGCGATCGGTCAGCCCACCAGTGGCAGGGATACCGAGGTACGCAAGGTCGTCTTGCACGCTCTTGAACTGACGAAGCAGCTTTGCGAGCAGGTCGCCGGGTAGAGCTGCCTTACCGGCTGCCGCAGTGACCACCGTGTCGCGAATCATCGTTGGGGTTGCCTCTGAACGACGAACGAGCCCGACGATCCCAAGTTCAACCGCAAATTTGAGGTCGTCGTCATCGACTGAACCCAAGATTAAAACGATCGGGGGTGATCCAGCATTGCGCGTCGCAGCTATCTGCTCTCGTGCAGATTCGTCGAGCGAATCCAAAACCGCAACGACAACATCTGCGTCGCTACAAGAAGTCTCCACCACTTGAAGGTCGCGACTGGCCCGCATCTGGGCAGCCACCCCCATCTGCACGATCGGATCTGACCCAGTGACAAAAGCCCGCACTCTTCTCATCGTTATTCTCCATTTTTCCCGCCTGTGCAATCAGGGTGCACGATCGCGCTCAATGAGCGCTCAACGACGAAGAGAATTCTGCACTTTTAGGCCAGTTTGGCTTACAGATCGTCGAGTTCGTCGAGCAGATCAAGGCTACGATCCTCGTCCAAACCAGCATCATCTCCCCTGGTGTCGAGCACATCGTTCACAGACGCTGTTTCGTCGGGCTGAGTCAGGAGGATGTCTCCGAGGAGTGTTCCTGGCGCTTCCGGCTCGATCGGAGGATCGTCGAATCCGGTCACGATGCCATCGTCGTTCGGGTCTGGGAGTTCGTCGGTGAGCGCTACGGAAAGTTCAGGATCGCCTTGCACGGCGTCGACGAGTCCACTCCGTTCTTCGAGGTATTGCTCAATCCTGTCGAAAACGCCATCGCCATCGACGTCACCGGGGTTGAATGGCGCGCCGGTAAGTGCAGCAATGGTTGAAGTGGGGC
>CAZHUR010000358.1:0-3405 GCA_964535395.1 uncultured Acidimicrobiales bacterium | reverse complement strand
ATCATCATCTTCGATAGCAACGACGTCGATCACTCCGTCTTCTTCGTCTTCGTCAAAGTCGTCGTACTCGTCGTACTCGTCGGACTCGTCATAGTCGTCGTACTCGCCATCGACGATCGTGAGAGGTGTGCGGACACTCGATTCAGGAAGCGCTCGCTGTGGTGCAGCTTCAAGTGCGCCAGCTGCGTCGAACGGTTCGTACTCTTCGGGCGCTTCGACCGGTTCGTCCTTCTTGAAGAGAAGATCAAAGAGCGTGAAGAGAATGATCACTACGAGCGCAGCGGGGACTGCAAAGAGGAGCAATCCAGTGAGCAGGCCGGTGATGCGTGAGGTCTCTTCGGTGACGACCTCGTTGATGACCAAGGAGGTATCGCGCTCCGATTCGATCAGCTGGATAGCCGAGTCGAGTTCTCGGATCGAGTTGTTGCGGGTCGACAGGGTGGTGGTAAGTGCAGCTTCGCTCGTCTGGAGCGACTGGAACTCTCGCTCGAGAGGAGAGAGCTCGTCGACCACTGCTTGAAGTTCTGGTGCGGTGGGCCCGGTGTAGGGGATCTCGACTTCGAGGATGGTTCCGTCAGCTTGAATCTGGGTGATCGTCGGTGGGTTCAAGATGTCGGCTCGTCGCTGAAGCAGTGCGGCTTCGGCGTTCTGGAGAGCAACGATTGGGTTGATGCCTCCCGCAGCTGCGGTGAGTTCGGCCAACTGGGAGCGAATCTCAGCAAGTTCAGACTCGAGTTGGTCTCGGCTCGATTCGATTCCGGCCGATTGGCGTTCCGTGGTGAAGGTAACTGCAGCGATGCCGGTTTCGATCGCGACGTTTTGTGCATCTTCAGGCTGGTCTGCAACCACGTTGATGTTGATCAATGCACCGCCAGCGCGGTTGACGTTGATCTCGTAGTCGTCTTCGAAGACAAGGCCGGTCTGTTGTTCGACGGCCGCCTGAACCTCGGGGAACGAGGCGGTGCTTACGATCTCTTCTGCCACGAGGTTGATCTCGCCGATCGCGAGGTCGTTGTCGGCTACTCGGTCAACGTTGAGGACGTATCGAGCTTGGAAGGTGGCTGGTTCGCCGAGCGCTAAGAACACGCCAATTCCGCCAGCGAGGCCAGCGACGAGTAGTAGAGCGAGCGGTCGGAGGCCTGTGAGGTGCAGGAACGACGTTAGTTCGCCGCCTGAGCTGTCTCGTTCGCCTTGGGTCATCCTGTCAGTTCTTTCCTCAGACGCTGTAGCGCACCCTATTTCGCGAACCAACTGGCCTGTTAGCCAGTCAAGTTACAAATTCGTGTGATTTTGGGCGCTCTACAACTGTTGCTGTACTCGCAACAATAAATCACCCCACATCGGGTTTGTTGGGCAGGAAGGCCCGTCTTTACTGAAAAAAGACCCATTCGAGAACAGCGTTTTAGACCAGTTGAACGGCGCTTATTCCCAGGCGAGGACCGCTGCGTCGATCACTCTGACGATTTGGTCACGTTCTTTGGCCGAAAGCCAGGTGCCCGCGTGAAGTTCCATTGCGCCGTCGGTAAGAGGCTCTGCTTTGGCGTACGCACGGCTTTGAGTCGACAAAATTTCGAGGAGGTCGGTGTAGCCGAAAAGCTCTTGATCGTTGGGCCTATGAATCTGGTGTGCGGCCCTGTCGCCACAACCGGTGGCGGTCACCGCAGCGAGGTGGACACCGCCACGCAGTTCTCGCAACAAAATTACCTGATGCATAAAGGCGCTGGGCACGGTCTCGGGCATGGGCATCGAGCGATAGCCCGCGAACAGCGTAAGCCCGGCAATCGAGACAGACGAGGTTAATTTCGCAATTGCGTCGGTTGCTTCTTCGAGTCCGCCAACTCCGGAGAGGTTGTTCTCACCGAATTCGTAGGCCACTCCGAGTTGGGCAGCGGCAGCCTTGGAAACGTCGCATCGTTCTTTCGCGGTCGTCCACACATCTTGTGGATGACCGCCGGGTTGAAATACCCAATCGCTGACTGCACGACCTCGCTGCTGACGTCGCCGAGCACACCTCCGCGGCCGGCGAAGTACCAGCGATACATGTCGAGGCCCAGTTCGGTCGCCGCGATCCTTGCCTGGGGGCCGAAGAACTGGAGCGCTCCCATCGATTGGACGGGGTCGGACACGGCGGCGACAAATTCCTGCGGATTCACTTCATGGAGAGTAGCGGGTTAACCCGATCCTACGCCCAAGCTTTTGTACACTTTAAGTAGAGACTCGAGGTAATGTTCGCGCGTAAAGTGTGATTCCGCGAAATTCCGCCCAGATCGCCCCATTTTTTCGAGCTCAGACTCGGAAAATTCCGCAAACCGCGTGAGCATTTCCGCAAAAGAATCGACGTCTCCGGGTTGTGCGAGGAGCCCCGTCGTGCCCTCGTCGATCAGTTCTGGGATGCCGCCTAGGTCCGAGCCAAGAACCGGCGTTCCGACTCCATATGCCTCCAGCAGAACGACAGGCGCGTTCTCGTAACACTCCGACGGCAGCACCAGAGCGCGAGCGTTTCTGACGATGTCGAAGAGAGGTTCGCCGGTCTGGTAGCCCGCGAATTCGACGTCGGCGCCGGTTTGTTCGGCGAGTGCACGAAGTTCGGCTTCTTGGGGTCCGGTTCCGACGATCGTCGCCGGCACGCCCGCGGCCGCAACGGCGGACACGAAGGTGAGCAGGCCCTTCTCCTCGGAGAGGCGACCAACAAAGACGAACCGTTCGCCGGCGCTGTAGTCGGCAACGAGCTCGCTCACATCGACCGCGTTTGGGACGTAATGCGCTTTTTCGGCGGGCAGGCCCCAGTCGATCAACTTGTTCATGTGGAACTTGCTGGGAAGGATGAAGGCGTCGACGTTGCGCTTGTAGCTTCCGAGAAGGTTGTGGAGCGTGGTCTCAAGGGCAGCGACTGCCGAGAGTGGGAGCGACCCTTTCAGACACCGCTGCTGGACGGCGTTCCATGTCTTGCCACCTTGGCATCGTTCGCACACGCCGTCGGGGGCCAACATCAGCTTGGAGGGGCATCCGATCTTGAGGTCGTGCACGGTCATCACCGCTGGCACGCCCTTCTTTTGGATCGCTCCGAAGATTGCTGGGGTGAGGTGGTGGTACACGTTGTGTGCGTGAACAATGTCAGGGCGTACGTCGTCGATGAGGCGGCCGATGTTGCGACGGGCTTCGAGCGAATACACCGACTTGACGACCTTGCGCACTTTGTCGACCGGCTTGTAGTCGCTCGCGAAGTCGATCTCCTCGACGAAGTAGTCGTCGTACCCGGTCGGGTCGTTCTTTTCGTACTCCATCGCAAAGGGAACGATGTCCCACCCGTTGTTGGTGAGCATCTCGTTTTGGTCCAGCATGACCGCCTCGGCGCCGCCGCGTCGGTAGTAGTAGCTGGTGACAGAGATTTGTGTTGGCACAAGG
>CAZHUR010000357.1:0-3446 GCA_964535395.1 uncultured Acidimicrobiales bacterium | reverse complement strand
ACTAACCGTGAACAGGGCATTGTGCTGGCCGAGTCCACCGGTCACCAGAAGGGCGTTGGAACCGGTGTTCGTAACGTCGACGGCCTTTACGTCGAGCGCAGGAAAGCTGTCGTGCACGTCTTCGAGAACGTGAACGAAGTCGTTGGGCAGTTCGGTGAAGGTTGGAACGATGTTCCCGTCTTCTTTCCGGAAGGCAGCGAGCGCTTTTTCGCGATGACGTTTTCCGAGGGTGGGGATCGACTTGATCATCGGCGCGTCGTGATTCTTGTTGTCTGCCATGGATTGTCCCCTTGCGGTTGCGGGCTGCTCGATTACTGGGTCAGCGAGTTCACGCTAGTCAACCCAACGCGAATGCGTGGCAGGTTTTCGGTACAGGACACCACCACTGCGCCACAGCGTTGGATTGAGGAGGTCTTCAGCTCGCTGTATCGTCTCGCAGGTGACAAGTCTTGGTGCTCGGCTTGCAGCCGGCGAACGTATTCTTATCGACGGCGGAACCGGCTCGGAGGTGGAGCGTCAAGGCGCCGAGATGGTGACCGGGGCTTGGTCGGGCGCGACAGCGCTCACCCACCCCAACATCGTGCGTAGCGTGCACGAGCAGTTCATTCACGCGGGCGCCGAAGTGATCTTTGCCAACACGTATGCAAGCTCGCGCCATGTGCTGGCCCAAGTCGGCCGAGAGCATCAATTCGAAGAGATGAACCAAGCTGGCGTGCAACTCGCCATCGAAGCACGCGACAACGCAAACGCTCCTCACGTTGTGATCAGCGGATCGATGTCGACCACCGAACAGGGTGGGGAGTTTCCTCCGCACGACGTGGCTTTACGCAACTACATCGACCAGGGAAGAATCCAGCTCGACGCGGGCGTCGACATGATCACACTCGAGATGATGCGCAACCTCGAAACGACGAGAACGATCCTCGAGGCAACCAAAGACCTCGGTGTGCCGTTGTGGGTCGGCATGAGTTGCGTGATCACCGAAGACGGTCCCCGCCTGGTCTACGACGGGACGCTCGAAGAGGCGATTCGAATGCTCGATGACTACGACATCGAACTGCTGGCGATTATGCACACCGAAACCGACGATATCGATGCGTGCCTCGACGTGGTCGACGAGCATTGGCGCGGACCGGTCGGGGTGTACGCCCAGGTGGGCGATTGGAACGGCACCAACTGGTTCTACGACGACACGGTCACACCCGAACGTCACGCCGAGCTAAATGCTGGCTGGGTCGAACGGGGGGTCCAGGTCATCGGTGGATGCTGCGGCATTGGACCTGAACACATCGAGGCTATGCAGCGTCTGATCTAGAGGATCGCGCGTAGTAACGCTGTCGTTGCCGCCGCGCTCAGAACAACCAGTAGAAACGGTGCTCGACGCCAGACGAGTACACCGGCTACAACCACACCAGCAAGCCGTTCGTCGACGATGAGAGAGCGACCGTTCGCAACGGTGAGCTGCACGACGACGGCCATCACGACAGCGGCCGGGATGAGGCTCGCCGCCCGAGCGAGTTGCGGGCGTTCCTCAAGTGATGATCCGATCGCGAAGCCGCCGATCAGACGCTGACCCCACACGCCGATGGTGAGGGCGATGATGGACAGGATCGTCACGACGCCGACTCCTTTGGCCGTTCGTTCGAAAGCGCTACGGCTATGACGACACCACCGAGGCTCAGGATGATCGGCAGTCCAGCGGGCACAACCGGCAACAACACAAGACACAGAAGGCCCCCGGCGATACCGGCGACCCTACCGTCTCTTGTGCGGAGAAGATTTCCGATGATTGCGAGGAGTGCGGCTGGGAAGAGCGCGTCGAGGCCAAAACGAGAAGTGTCACCGAGCACGTCACCAAGAAAGGTTCCTACGGCAACGCCGGGGAACCAGCCGATCATCATCCCAAACGTCGTCCGCCAGAACTCGCGTTCCACGCCTTCGGGTGTCGGTTGTTGCACCGCGATTGCCACGTTCGGGTCGAACGCGTTGACCGCGGCAAGCGCTCGGCGAAAGACTCCCTTGGGCAACCTCGGCACCAAAGACACGGCCAGGATTCCAAAGCGCGTCGCGACGATGATGCCTGCGATGATCGCCGCCAACTCCCCTCCCCCGGCTTCGCGCACGGCGAGGTATGCGAACTGCGAGGTCGCCGAGAAGATCACAGCCGAAGCAACAAACGCCCGGAGTGGCGGGGTTCCGATATCGATCAGCAACACCTGAAGTGTGACCGCCAAAGAAAAGAACGTGATCGCCATCGTGGTGAAGTCGGCGACACTCAGACGCGGCGCTGCGCTCTGGGGTTTGGACGACCCCCCAGTGGTCATCTAGCCCCAGACGGGATTGATTAAGCCAACGACCTTGGTTGGGGTCACAATGACAGCGCGGCGTCGCTCACGAACCATTGCCTCCCGGAACTCGTCCCAATCGGGGTGCTCCTTCTTGGCGACAGCTCGGAACGCGTCGATGAGCTGATCCATTGCTGGGCCATGGGTCTCGGTAGCGATCGGGGTTACGACGGCGACGCCATCGAAACTCAGATAGCTGCCCTCGTGAGATACGTGGTACACCACTCGTTCGTCACGCTCGATATTGAACACTTTGGCCCTGTCAGGTCGCACCGAAAACACGATCGTTCCGTCGACGACGGCGTGATGCACGTCAGAAGACTGGGGTCGGCCGTCTTGGCGAATCGTGACGATCGTTCCGAGTTGAATGCCAGAAGCAAACTCGAGACCGTCGTCGAGCGTAATGGGTTCGAGATCCATGGCCGGAGCCTAGGCGAGCACCCTCACATGTGGACGAGTGACAATCATGTGACAGACGACACACATTAACGTACAGTGGGTTACACATCGGCAAGACGGGGACAGCAATGCTACTTATCTGGGGTTCGAAGGTTCGGTACGCCGCGCAGGGGAACGGAACGTTCTATTGCCCGAACGAGGGTGGTGACAGGCCCTACTCGATAATGCTGGCCACAAAGTGGTTCACGTTCTTCTTCATCCCGATCTTTAAGACCGCTGACCTTGGCGAATTCATCGAATGCCAAACCTGTCAGAAGCAATACGACCCCCGGGTGCTTGAAAATCCAACCTCGGGCCAACTGATGGACAACCTCGCAAACAGCATGAGACAGGCAATGGTCTCGATCATCAGGGCCGATGGAGAGGTCGACGAACTTGAAAAGACGATGGCGGTGCACGTCATGGCGAAGTACTCCGACACGCCGTACACGATCGAGAACCTCGACAGCGACCTCGCGTCTCTTCCTGCGACCGGACTCGTCCAACAGATGCAGAACTCGGCGGGCATGTTGAACGCTCAGGGCAAAGAAAACATGATCCGCAGCTGCATTCTCGTTGCGATGGCAGACGGCGACTTCGCCTCCAGCGAAGAGGCGGAAATTCATACGGCCGGAGCGGCGTTGGGTATGACCAAGGCACACG
>CAZHUR010000356.1:0-3458 GCA_964535395.1 uncultured Acidimicrobiales bacterium | reverse complement strand
CAGAAGATGTCGAAGAGCCTCGGCAACGGCGTCGACCCGCGCGACATCATCTACAGCCACGGAGCTGACGCCATGCGGTTCACGCTCGTCCAGATGACGACCGACACCCAAGACGTGCGCATGCCCGTCGACATGGTTTGCGCTCACACCGGCGAATCATTCACGCCCGTGTTCACCACGAACAAAGCCGGGTACGAGGTCGCTGCACCGATCCAGTCGAGCCCGAGCGATCCGGACAAGTTGATGGTCAGCGCGTACGGAGTTGCGGTGGGAGAAGCTACCCCTAGCTCCGACATTCCACTGGCTCGCAACACGTCATCGAAGTTTGACGGTGGCCGCAACTTCTCGAACAAGGTCTGGAACGCGATCCGGTTTGCGATTGGTCGGATCGATACCGATTCGGCTCCAGACGGCCCGATCGATGTTGGCGACACCCGCTTTGTCGATCGGTGGATTCTGGCGCGTCTCCACGAAACGGTGACCAAGCTCGAAGCTGCAATCGAGGGTTATCAATTCAATGTGTATGCCGACACGCTGTACGACTTCTTGTGGCACGACGTTTGTGACCGCTACCTCGAAGCGGTGAAGCCAACCATCGATGACGATGTTGCTCAACAGGCCGTGCTCGGTGCGGTCCTCGACGCCTCGATGCGGATCATGGCTCCGGTGTGCCCATTCATCACCGAAACGCTGTGGCCGTACATCAGCGCTGCGCGCACCGGAGAAGTAATGGGCCTCAACCTTCCACCTTCGGAACTGCTCGCGACCGCCGCGTGGCCAAAGGTCGCTGACGATTTCGCGAACGCACCCGTTATCGGCGACTTCGGGCGCGCGTACGCTCTCGTCACCGAGATCCGCACACTTCGGGCAAAGCAGAACGTGAAGCCGAAACAGCAGATCGCGTTGCACGCACCTACCCCTGTGCTCGATCTCGTTTCAGCGACCGGCGGGATGGTCCAAACCCTCGCCGGCATTGAAGACGTGACCGACTCCAGCGATGTGCCTGCAATCGCGTCTCCGGTGGCGTTCGAAGGGTCTCAAGTCTTCCTGTCCGGATTGTCCGATGACGTCAACCTCGACGACGAACGGGCCCGGTTAGAGGGCGTAATCGAGCAGAAGAGTAAACAAATCTCCGGTTTCAGCGGAAAGCTCTCTAACGACGGATACGTCAACGGCGCTCCCGCTCACCTCGTTCAAGAAACCCGAGACATGCTCGCTGCAGCGGAGGCCGACTTGGCAGCTGCTCAGGCTTCCCTGGACGGGCTCGGCTAAATGGGGACTCCCACCGTTCGCGTTGGCGGCGTCCCCGAACACTTCAACCTGCCCTGGCTTCTCGCGCTCTCTGAAGGTCGCTTCGCCGAAGTGGGTATCGATGTGGAGTTCATCGAGTTCCCGGGAGGAACCGGGGCCATCATGGCCGCCCTCGAATCAGGAGAGATCGATGTAGCAACTCCACTGACCGAAGGGGCGGTCACCGCCATCGCGAACGGCAACCAATCGACGCTGATCTCGATTTGGGTCGATTCTCCCCTGCTCTGGGGGGTGCACATGGCTGGAGAATCTAGTGCTTCGTCGGTTGAAGACGCAGAGGGCCAGCGATTTGCAATCTCCCGATTTGGTTCTGGTTCCGAACTGATGAGTCGGGTGATGGCAGAGGAACGGGGCTGGAACCTCAACGACGATTCGTGGGTGGTCGTTGGCGGACTAGACGGCGCTCTTGTCGCGCTTCCCGAAGGTGACGCCGAGGTCTTCTTGTGGAACATGTCCATGACCCAACCCCACGTCGATGACGGCACGTTTAAGCGCGTTGGGGTGTTCCCGACTCCGTGGCCGAGTTTCGCCATCGCTGCGGGCAACGCGTTCATTGAGGCTCACCCAGGCCTAGCTGAGACGGTCGCCGAGGTGGCGCTGTCTCGTGCAAGCCAGTTCGAGCTCGACGAGGGCTCTGCGGCGGTTGTGGCCGAAACGTACGGTCTTGGAGTAAGCGATGCGTTGGCGTGGATGACTCAGGTCCAGTGGACAGCACCGGGCACAGCCCTCGACGATGAGATGCTCGCGTCGGTCAAAGATCGCATGCGATCGCTCGGCCGCATCACCTGACGAAACCCTCTGGGCAATTTCAGTCTCGAGCTTCGTAACTGACGACTTCGAATTCGATGCCGTCGTGATCGTCGAAGTAGAAGTAGCTGCGTCCGGGTTCGTCTTGTCCGTGCATGTGGGGTTTGTACCCAGCGTTGGCTACACGCTCTTCGATGAGGTATATGTCGTCAACCACAACGCCGATGTGGTTGAGTCCACCGCGACTGACATAGGTCGACTCGGTCGGGGCCTTCGTCTCCCCCGCGGCATACAGGGCCACGTAGCCAGTGCCGTTGCCCGGAACGCCCACGTGAATTGACCTGCCACCGAGTTGGGAGCTTCCAGACCATCGAATGGTCCATCCAAAGAGTTCGGTGAGGATCTGCGCGGTGCGGTCTGGATCGGAGACGGTCATGTTGACGTGTTCAAGAGCTGGTTGTTGAGCCATGGGCTTCACCTTTCGTTGGGCTATGAACTACGTTGTAATACCTCAAGTAAGGTTGAGGTCAAGGGATTTCTTTTCGAGGTGATGCGCGATGTCTGATCAACTCTCCATCGGTGTAGTCGCTGAACGCGTGGGCGTCGCTGTCTCCGCGATTCGCTTCTACGAAGAACAGGGCCTCATCAGTTCTACGCGGGCGAGCTCGGGCCATCGTCAGTTTCAACGCTCGACAATTCGTCAGCTGTCTTTCATCCGAATCTCCCAGTCGCTCGGCTACTCACTCGAGGAGATCAAGACCCAACTCGATCGACTGCCCAACGGCCGAACTCCGACCGACGAAGACTGGGAGAAGCTCGCCACCGAGTTCTCTCAGGACCTCGATCGGCGCATAGAGGGCCTCCAGGTTCTACGCAACAAACTCGATGGGTGCATTGGGTGCGGCTGCCTATCGCTCTCCCGCTGCAACCTGTACAACCCCGACGACCGAGCATCCGATCTCGGTTCGGGCCCTCGCTACCTACTCGGTGACAAGCCTGCTACGTAGGAAGTCCCGTTGAAGGTGGAGCAGGTTTTCTGCGACCTGTTCTTGCGGCGTCATGTGGGTAACACCCGATAGCGGCAACACTTCGTGAGCACGACCTGCTTCGAGCAATGCCTGGGAGAGCTTCAGCGTGTGCGCCGCGACAACGTTGTCGTCGGCCAAGCCGTGGATGAGCATCAGCGGACGCTCGAGCTTGGGGGCATCAGTGAGCAGACTCGACTGTTCGTAGTTGATGGGGTGAGCGTCGGGGTGTCCGAGGTATCGCTCGGTGTAGTGCGTGTCGTACAGCAGCCATTCGGAGACTGGAGCACCTGCGATCGCCGCGTGAATCGCATCTGGACGGCGCATTGCTGCGAGTGCCGCGAGGTAACCACCGAATGACCAGCCCCGGATACC
>CAZHUR010000355.1:0-3471 GCA_964535395.1 uncultured Acidimicrobiales bacterium | reverse complement strand
ACCATCTTCTGTTCGACCTGGTGGAAGCACGCAGCGGGCGGATCGTGCCGGTATCGAGCATCGCGCACAAGCCGCCGGCGCGAATTCACTTCGAGGACATCATGTTGACCAACGACTACTCACCAAGCACTGCCTATCTGCAATCGAAGTTGGCGAACTTGGTGTATGGGATTGAGTTGCAGCGTCGCCTCGACGAAACGGGAAGCGCGGTGGCGTCCATCTCGTGTCACCCGGGCTATTCGGCTACAAACCTGCAGAGCACCGGCCCAACCGGCATCTGGCCAAAAATCTACAAGATCAGCAACAAACTGGTCGCCCAACCCGCCACACGCGGAGCCCAACCACTCGTACTGGCGGCCGCGGGTACCGAAGCCAAGGCCGGTGGCTACTACGGCCCAACCGGGCTGGGTGATGCCCGCGGCAAGATCAGCGATAGCGACGTCGCTGGCGAGTACGCCACCGACACGTTCGTCGGAACCGAGTTATGGAAGATAAGCGAGCAACTCCTCGACATCGAGTGGTCGTTGTAGCCCTCACTGCTTTTCCTAGATGCGAACCCAGCCGTGCTCGACCTCGAGCTCCGCTGTCTCGTAACCCGGATCCCCGGGGAGAACAACCTCGTACGCGCCAGCAGGGTCGTTGACGCGAACACGCTGCTCGGGACGTTGCTCGGCTGAGACCTGCATCAGTTCATCGACCGATTCGTAGCGAGCCAAACTCGCCAACATGCGGTGCGTGACCGACATCATCGGAAAGTCATCCTCGTCAACCGGGTCGATCGCCGTCCCCGGACGAATCCACGCGTGTTGAACGACCTCTTCATCGTCGTGGCGAGCGGTCTGGTCAACGGGTGCCCGAGTAACGAAGAACCGGGTGTCGAATCGGCGCGGTGGACCGACCGGCGTGATGAAACGGGCGACCTCATACATCTGCGACAGATCGAGTTGCAGACCGTTCTCTCGGAGCGCCTCGGCGAACGCTCCCGCGTCGGCGTGCACAGCATCGCGTGTCCGTTCAATCGCTGCGAGCGGAGCACCCGCCGCGCCGAGCACGAGCCCGGCTTCTTCGACCGTCTCGCGCAAGCCTGCAAACCACCAGGCCCGACCGTCGCTCTCAACGTCGAGCACGTTCGACGCGTCCTCGCTCGTTAGTCCAGTGACTACCTCGCTGAGGTCTTGCTCGTCTTCTGGGTCGACCCGACCGCCGGGAAACACCCAAGCGCTCGGACCGAAAACGGCACGCGAAGTTCGCTGCACCATCAGCACGTGAAGCCCAGAGTCTTGCTCACTGGTACCGCCCGGCTTTCCGTCCGCCACGATCATGACGGTCGCGGCGTGACGGACCGGGACCAGTTCGGGATCGTCTGCGGATGCTTGATGGGAGTAGTCGGGCACCTCGCCACGCTAGGTCGCATCTAGGATTTGGGCGTGCCCGAAGCTGATCGTGTTGAGAGACGAACCTACGGCGATCATCGATCGCAGTTTGTCGACGTCTACCCCGCGGACTCCCCACGCGGCACGGTCATCTCGATCCATGGCGGGTATTGGCGTCAGAAGTATGGCCTCGACATCAACGAACCAGTGGCGCGCCATCTCGCGGGTCGGGGTTGGACTGTGGCCAACATCGAGTATCGCCGGGTGATGCCCGACGGGCCAGGGGTCTGGCCCGAGATGTCGAGCGATGTGCTCGATGCCATTGCGCTAGTCGACGACCTACCCCGACCGCTGGTAGCACTCGGTCACAGTGCTGGAGGTCAGCTGGCACTGTGGGCCGCTGCCCAGCCCTCGGTTGAGCTCGACGCGGTGATCGCTCTCGCCCCCGTGTGCGACCTATTCCTCGCCGACGGCCTCGAGCTCAGTGACCACGCGACCAAAGGGCTCTTCGGCGACACAGCATCGGAGCGCCCCGACCTCTACGCCACCGCCTCGCCGCTACACCTCCTGCCTCTCGGCATCCCCCAACTGATCGTGCACGGACGAGCCGATGAGGACGTGCCATTCGAAATGGTTCCGGAATACGTCGAAGCGGCGGAGTTCTGTGGCGATGACGTAACCCTGATCGATCCCGACGGCGTAGATCATTTCCACATCATCGACCCAACCAACGGCGTGTGGCGTCGAATCGATACGTGGTTGGACGAGCTCTAGCCCTTACGTATGCGAATGGCATTGCCGTGAGCGTCGAAGCCTTCGTGGTCTGACAGTGAGATCGTGCTGTCCGCAACCACCTCGAGCGCTTCGGCAGTGAGGTGGCCGATCGCTCCGGACTTCAAAAAGTTCTCGACCGTGATGCCGCCGGCTCGGTTGGCAAAGCC
Source organism: uncultured Acidimicrobiales bacterium (assembly GCA_964535395.1). Taxonomy (GTDB): domain Bacteria; phylum Actinomycetota; class Acidimicrobiia; order Acidimicrobiales; family SHLQ01; genus SHLQ01. The sequence continues at coordinate 1,157 of CAZHUR010000355.1, read as the reverse complement.
GCCGGTCGGTAGAGCTGCCGGACCGCCGAGGGTAAAGTTGCCCACTGAGAACGGAGTGTGTTGACCGAGCAAGAGTTCGCCCGCGTGCTCGATGCGCTCGGCTGTTTCCCACGGGTCGGCAACGGCAAGTTGACAGTGTTCGGCTGCGAACCAGTTCGCCACCTCGACCGCTTCGTCCATCGATTCCACCAGGACCGCTCCCCCGTTCACCCCCAACGCGGATTCAACCGCCTCCTTGCGGGCTGGTGGCAGCTGGGCTGCCTGACGATCCACTTCGATGGAAGCTGCATCGATGACCGACTGGCTCGGCGTCACTAGAACGACGGTCGAGTCGGTGCCGTGTTCGGCTTCGTTCAATAGGTCAGCAGCGAGCAGCACCGGATCGGCAGATTCGTCGGCGACGACCATCGACTCGGTTGGGCCAAGCACAACGGTGTCGACACCGTAGGCCCGGACCTCGAGTTGAGCGAGCGCAACCGGTGGGCTCCCCGGCCCGATAACCCTCGAGTGAGCCGGGATGGTTTCGGTGCCAAAGGCAGCTGCGGCCACACCGGCAGGGCCGTTCACGCGAAAGACTCGGTCTAAGCCAAGCTCGTGGGCCACCACAAGAACAGCATGATCGACTTCGCCGCTGCCGTCTGGGAGGGGCGGCACGATCACCGAGATGTTGGGCACCCCGGCCACGACAGCAGGAGTTGCCACCTGGGCGAGGACCGACGGGTAGCTGGCCTTGCCGCTCGGGCAGAAGAGAGCAGCATCGGAAACCGGCCCGACCTTTTCGCCGATCGTGTGGCCAGAAGCAATCTCGGCGGTCCAACCTTTGCGACGTTCGAGCAGCGCCTCGTTGAACGCCCGAATGTTGGCGATCATATGCTTGATGGCCGAGTGCACGTCTGGGTCGATCGTTGCGAGTGCGCGCTCGAACTCTTCGGGAGAGACCGCAATCTGGCCCACGTCGATCTCCACGTCATCGAACGTGGCGAGTGCCTCCAGCAGCGCAGCGTCTCCACGCACGCGAACATCTTCGACCAGCGCTCGAATCGCCGGACGCAACTCGTCTGCGGAATCCGCAGCGGTGCCACGCTGGTAGAGCCACTCCTTGTCTGCGGTGGTCATGTCGGCCCACACGAGCTGGCGCATCATGACTTCTTCTTCTG
>CAZHUR010000354.1:0-3492 GCA_964535395.1 uncultured Acidimicrobiales bacterium | reverse complement strand
ACTCAAGTATCTGATAGACACCTACGGAGCAGACCACGTTCTGCTGGGCACCGACTACCCATATGACATGGGCGAGGACGACCCGCTCGAACTTATCGGCAACGTGGCCGGGCTTGAGCAAACCGAGATCGACTTAATCAGCGGTGGAAACGCCGCCCGACTATTGGGATTGGATTCATGACAGGAATCGGACTTGCAGTTATTGGCTGCGGAACTATCGGCCGAATTCGAGCGGTGCTCGCTCGTGAACATCCGGGTATCACCTGGCTGGGACTTGCCGACGTTCACGAGGAGACAGCCAACAAACTGGCCGCTGACACCGATGCTGACTTTGTTACCACCGACACCGCAGCACTGCTCGCTCGTCCCGAGGTGACCGCGGTAATCGTGGCCACCGACGAACGTGAACACGTCGACCCAATCATGCAGTCGGTCTCCTACGGCTTCCCCATGTTCATCGAAAAGCCGTTGGCCACCGACCCTCTCGACTCGGCCCGAGTACTCGCGGCGATCGAAGACAATAACGTCGACGCAGTGATTGGCTACACCAACCGCTTCCGACGTCGTTTCTTGGGGGTCAAGCAGAAGCTACGCGAAGGCCAGATCGGCGATGTCACCAGTGTCGTCACCCGTGCGTTCATGAACCGGATGGTCGTCCATGCGACACTCGCCAAGGCAGACGATCGCACAAACCTGACTCCGATGGTCGTGTCGGGAACACACAGCCTCGACATGTCGATGTGGCTCATGGAGGGCAAGAAACCCGTAGAGGTCTACGCCAGGTCGATCGACACACTCCTCGGTGAATGGGGCACAAAGGATGCGACCTTCGGCCTCTTCACGATGGACGACGGGACGCTGTTCAGCATGAACATCTCGTGGGCACTACCGGTCGTATGGCCCGGAGCGGTGTACGGCCTCGAGATCGGCATCGTCGGCACCCAGGGTGTTATCGACATCGAGGACACCCACCGCGATGTGATCATTGCCTCGGAGGTCCCACAGCCCGCCGGTTACACAACACGCGGGTTCGAACCACCGAGCGAGCGCCATGTCGACTTCATGGGCAGTTACCCACCCGGCGACATGTCCGATGGCATGTTGTGGGGCCCAATGCGTGAAGAAACACTCACCTGGTACAACCGCCTGGCAAAGGGCTTCAACACCCCGCATGCCACCGCCGCCGAAGGTCATAGCAACCTCATCCTTACGATGGCGATGGACTACTCGGCGAAGACCGGCAAACCCGTCAAACTCCCAATCGAACCTCAACAGCTACTGGAGATCTGAAAATGCAACCCCTTAACGTCGCAGTCATCGGCACCGGCTGGTGCGGAGGAATCCGCGCTGTCGCCCTTGCCCAGCACCCACTCGCCAAGGACCTTCACATTGCCGAGACCAACGAAGAACGGCTCGCCGAGATGGTCGAACAGACCTCACCGGCAAGTTCAACCGACCAGTGGGAGACCATATTGACCAAAGACGACGTTTCGGTCGTCTATATCTCGGCAACGCCTGAGGGCCTCCACTACCCAATGGCCAAGGCTGCTCTTGAGGCTGGCAAGCATGTCTTTCTTGAAAAGCCGATGGCTCTGCGTCTCGAAGAGGCCGACGAGTTGGTCGAGCTGTCCGAAAGCAACAACCTCAAGTTCACGATTGGCTACTCGCAGCGGTTTAACGCAAAGCAGGCATATGCAAAGCGCACCCTCGACTCGGGAGAGCTCGGCGATCCTTCATCAGTTCTGGTCAGCCGCCATATCGGCCGCAACCTCGGCATGAAGATCGGTAACCGAATCAAGCTCTCCCCCGCCGCGATGGAAGCAACGCACGACATCGACTTTGCAATGTGGCTCCTCGAGCCGCGCCGCCCGGTGCGCGTGTACTCACAGGTTGCGTTCGGAGCTCGCCGCGAGACAGGCCTCCCCGACTCACAGGTGATCATCATCACCATGGACGACGGTGTCGTGGCGACGATCAGCGCTGGCATGTCGATACCGAACCACTACAAGAACGCGTCGACCACCTGGATCGAAGTTCTCGGAACCGACGGCAGCATCTTTGCCGATGACAGCCATCGCGACATCGTCGTCAACACCGAAAAGGACGGCATCCAATTCCCGATCTCGACAATGCCCGGCGAAGCCGTTGGCCAGATGTACGCCGGCCCGATGGAACGTGAGACGATCGCATTCCTCGAAGCGGTCGCATATGACCAACCTGTCATGGTCGAGCCGCGACTCGCCCGCATGACGATGGAGGTCTACATGGCCGCCGATCTCTCCGCTGACATCCATGAGCCGGTCGAATTGCCGCTGTCGGCAGATCAGATGGGCCTGGCCCTGGCAGCATCGGTCAGGTAGCAGCCTGAAGCGCTTTACGAAGCAGGTGTAGTCCGCCCGCCACCGCAAAGGTGCGGGCGCGCTCATCACTTCCCAAAACTTGAAGTGAGGTAATGACCTCGTCGTCGGGAGTGCGGATCGCGATGCCGACCTGGCGCCCTGCGACTCCATCGTCGGTCGCCTGTTCGGTGACCTCACCCACGACCAGGGTCACGTCGGCTGTGGTCATGTGCGAGTCGAGAAGGTCGGCAGCATTCGTTTCGACGTTTGCGACCGATGAATCACTTGGTTTGATCCTCGACCCGACGAACATCGACGACCGAGCAAGACGCGATGTCACCAGCCCTTGGGTGCTGACCTCTACACAATCGACCGTCCAGTCGTGTTCGGCCAACAGGTTGTCGAGCAAGTCGTCGACCGACTCATCGTCGGTGGCAAATACCGCATCGCCGAGGCGTTCGCGAACAATCTCTTCAACCTCGCTGGTCATCGCCGCTGCCTCCTCAGCTGTCGCGGCCTTCGTGGTGATACGAACCCGAACCTCAGGTCCCCGGATAAGAAACGCGACCGAAGGATTCGTGGCCTCATAGAGGTCGTCGAGGCGTTCGGAAATCTGAGACTCTCCAAGTCCCCACGAGTGAAGCAGCCTGCTGGTGAGCACTGCGGGCTCTCCGGAGAGTTCTCGCAGTTGTGGGCGCACCGAACGGTCGATCATGGCGCGCATCTCGGCCGGAACTCCAGGCACGGCAAATATCGGCGTGCCAGAGCCGACCGCGGCGATGCCAAGCGCCACGCCGTTGCTGTTGGGCATTGGTTCGGTGCCCTCGGGGTAGGTCGCCATTCGCAACGCCGTATCAGCGACCGTTCCCCAACTGGCAAGCCGCTCGCGGATGGCATCTTCGTGCGCTTTGTCGGTCGCGAGACCGACGCCAAGAACAGCACAGATAGCGTCTCGAGTTTGGTCGTCCTGAGTCGGACCAATTCCGCCGGTGAGGATGACCGCGTCTGAGCGACCTCGGGCTGTCTCGATCGTTTTGATCAGACGATCGAGGTTGTCGCCGACCGTAACCTGGTGGTTGACGTCGAACCCATCTTGAGCGAGGCGCTGTCCAATTTCAGCAACGTTGGTGTTCACGATCTCACCGAGCAACAA
>CAZHUR010000353.1:0-3495 GCA_964535395.1 uncultured Acidimicrobiales bacterium | reverse complement strand
GTTCACCGCCCGTACCGGCCACAAGATAATCGGTCAGGCCAATGAGATAGTCGTGATCTGCTTCGGGTACACCCATCAGGTCGCAGATGACCCCGATCGGAATGGGTTTGGCAACGATGTCGACCCAGTTGCCTCCGCCAGCGGCCTCGAGTGAGTCGAGAGCGTTCCGGACTCGGCCCGCAATGGCCTCTCGATAGTCCTGCACATGGCGAGGCGTAAACGCCGAGCTGATGATGCGACGTAACCGTGTGTGCACGGGAGGGTCCATGTCGATCATCGAAGCGCGAGCTTCAAGGGCATCCTCGTCGATGTCGTACATCTGGATATGACCCTCCCCCGACGAATAGGTCGCCGTGTCGCGAGAGACAGTTACGAGATCTTCGTGGCGTGTCACGGACCAGAACCCTCGGGTTCCATCGAACGCGGGCGACCAGGTCAGCCCCGGCGCATTGCGCATCTCGGCGAAGACATCATGAGGAATTCCGTTCTGGAACGTGGCCGCGTCATGAAGGTTGACAGAGGCGTTGCGGGCCTCGGCTGTACTCACGCCTCGCCCTCCTCAAAGGAGATGAACGGGCCAAGACTCAGCGCTCCCCCGTCGATTTCGAACGACCGACCGGTTACGAACCGCCCGGCTGGAGCAACAAGGTACTGAACCTGAGCAGCGACCTCGTCGCCAGTCCCGGGACGCCCAGCAATGTTGTAGCGGTGCTCCGACGTGGCGAGGGCCTCGATCGCCGGGCCTGCCATTGGTGTATCGATCAAGCCAGGGTTGACCTGGTTGATTCGTATGCCGTCGTCCATCCATTCACGGGCCAGAGATACCGTGATGCCCATGAGGCCCGCCTTGGTCATTCCGTACACGCTGGCTCCGCCCGACGGGCGAATCGCGTCGATCGACCCAATCATCACGACCGAAGCGTCGTCTGATTGGGCAAGGTGCGGGTGCGCTGTTTGGCAGAGACGCAGTGGCGCCCAGAGGTTGAGATCGACCATGTCGTCAAAGTGCGACCGGTCGACACTATCCAAGCCAACAAAGTCGGCCTTGCCCGCGTTGTTGACCAAGATGTCTAAGCCACCGAGCATCTCAACCACCTTTGGAATGAGCGCGTCGAGGTCGTCTTGGTCCGTGAGATCCGCGGCGAGGCCGGTGACTTCGTCCGGAGCGGTTCCCGACCGAGATACCGCAACGACCGAGGCTCCAGCGGCCGCGAGGCGACTCGCAATCGCCGCCCCAATACCGGCAGAGGCGCCGGAGACGACCGCGCGCTGGCCGGTCAGGTCGAACGCTGCGTCGGTGCTCATTGGTTAGCCGATCACAAACGGATCACGGGTGGCTCCCTCGAGTTCGACCCAAACGGTCTTGGTCTGCAGGAAGGCATCCATAGCTTCAAGGCCGTTGTCCTTGCCGTAGCCGCTTTGTTTGAAGCCGCCGAACGGAGCCATATAGCTAACGTTGCGGTAGGTGTTCACCCACACGGTGCCAACGTTGAGCTGCTTTGCCATGCGGTGGCCCAATCGGATGTCGTTGGTCCACACCCCAGCGGCTAGGCCGTAGTCGGAGTCGTTTGCAAGCCCTACAACTTCATCTTCATCGGTGAAGGTCATGATGGCGAGCACAGGCCCGAATACTTCGTCTTGCACGATCGAGCATTTGTTGTCGACATCGGTCAGGATCGTCGGGCGAACAAATCGACCGCCCAAATCCGGATCTACAACGCCGCCCGCAGCCACCGTTGCTCCTTCGGCCTTGGCGGCATCGATCATCCCGATAATGCGGTCGCGCTGAGCGTCCGATGCTGCTGGTCCCATCTCTGTAGCGATGTCGCTCGGGTCGCCCATCACGATCTCGTCAGCCCGTTTCACCAGACGATCAATGACGACGTCTGCGATATCTTCGTGGATATAGGCACGTGAACCTGCGACACAGGTCTGGCCACTCGCCGCAAAGATACCCGCGAGCAACCCGTTGGTCGCTGCTTCAATATCTGCATCGGCGAACAGGATCTGCGGCGACTTCCCGCCAAGTTCCATCACCGCTGGCGTGAGGTTTTCCGCTGCCGCCCGCGCAACATGTTTCGCAGTTACATCACCTCCGGTGAAGGTGATCTTGTCGATATCGGGGTGTGAACTAATGGCCGCACCAACGCCAGCGCCACCGGTGACAACATTGATCACGCCGGGCGGAAAGCCAACCTCGGTTGCTCGTTCGGCCATCATGAGCGCAGTGACGGGAGTCAGGTCGGATGGCTTTACAACGACGGTGCAGCCCGCTGCCAAGAGGGGCCCGAGCTTCCAGGTCAGGAGCGAAAGTGGCGAGTTCCACGGAATTATCGCACCGACGACTCCCTTGGGGACACGCTCGGTGTAGACCAGAAAGTTCGGTGCCGGGCTCGGGATCTGCTCCCCGGTGATCTTGTCGGCCATACCAGCAAAGAAATCGAGATAGCTCTCGATGCTCTTTGCTTGAGCCGTTGTCTCCCGGATGATCTTGCCGTTGTCCCGCGTCTCTGCCTGAGCAAGTTCATCGGCGTCTCGCGTCATCGCTGCACCGAGCGCACGCATCAGTCGAGCGCGTTCTCTAGCGGGCATGGTGGCCCACGGGCCGTCTTCGAAGGCGGCACGGGCTGCCTTGACCGCCACGTCGACCGCGTCTGGATCGTCGGCGACCTCGCCCCATGCAACGCCGGAGAACGGGTTGACGGTGTCCATCCGGCTACCACTGGCTGGAGCAACGAACTCGCCGTCAATCCAGTTGTCGAAGACGGCCTTATTCGACACGGCTACTCCCCCTCACCGGCTGGACCGGCCGATGCTGGGTCGACGAACGAGATTGCCTGAGAGGGGCAGGTCTCAACCACGATCTCGGCCCGATCGACCGGCAACATGGCCGTGCCGATGACCCCAGCGATGACCGTGTCGTCGTCGAGCAGGAACGTTTCTTCTTCGAGCATCTCGCACTGGCCAGCGCCGATGCACACATCTTCGTCGATGACCATCAGTACGAGGTTGGTTTCTTTTTCAGTCATGAGCTTGCGTTCTCCAAACACTGTTTCGAAATTGTCATAGCTTCTTCAATGTCATACAGGTCGGGCCTCCACAGCCATGTTGACCGAGAGCACTCCGTGAACGAAATTTGATGGTGCACGAACCGGTTCGCCGATTCGGGCCAAATAGACGTTTCGCGCGGCCATTTCCTCGAGCAGCACTTGAATCTCAAGCCGGGCGAGAAAAGCGCCAAGACACAGGTGCGGTCCGCCGCCACCAAAGGAAAAGTGAGGGTTGACCTCTCGGCCGACGTCGAAGGAGAAGGGGTCGTCGAAAACGCTTTCGTCGCGATTCGCTGAGGCGTACCACATGACCACCTTCTCACCGGCGTCCAGTTGGGTTCCCCCGACCTCAACCGGCTCTGTCGTCGTGCGGCGCATATGCAGCACCGGGGTCGACCAGCGGAGAACCTCTTCGGTCGCCGACTCGAACAAGGCGGGGTTATCG
>CAZHUR010000352.1:0-3504 GCA_964535395.1 uncultured Acidimicrobiales bacterium | reverse complement strand
TCGAGCGGTCTCGGAATCCTTCGTAGCGCCCAGGGCAAGCACTCCGACTTCCGGTTTTGGGCGACCGCTCTTTGAACAACATGGGTGATTGAGAAGTAGTCGTTGGGCAGGACCGTGGTCATGGGAGACTGGCCAGATGCTTGAGATCGAATTGTCCGAGGCTGAACGGGCACTACTTCGTTATGGGATCAATGAATGGGGAGGCCCCGCTGCCTGCACCGATGAGCTGGCAGTGGCTATGGGCTTCGCTGGACGTGACGATTTCCACGAGAAGCGGAAGGCGCTCCACGAAGCCGTACGCTCCGCGCAACCACTGTCGGCCCGGAATTGGTCGCAGGTCCTTGTGATGACCGAGTTCGTCTTCATCAGCGACACGTTCGGTTCTGGGCACGACTGGTTATTCACAACTGGTCTTTCAGATGTCGAGACCATCGACCTCTTGCGGTCGGTTCAGCGAAAGTTTAGCGAGGTAGGCGCTGGCCGGTCGGCCTTCGCTCCAAGCAGCCACCAGGAGTACCAATGGCAGTCGAGTGCGGCGACCGCATTGCGGATGTTCCGTGGGGGCCGGACGAGTGTGGATGAATTGTTGGGTGCTATCGACAGCACTATCGAAGGATTCACGGCAGACCTCGAAGATCTGAAGTCACTGAGCAATGCGCTACATACGCGGACAAACGATCCCGAGGAACAGCGGATAGGCGCGGCGAATGCTGACATCGAGCACCTTGCGCGACAGATGGAGACCCGCGAAGGTCACCGACGAATGGTTTGGCTCTAGGGTCTGTTGCGCGCCGTGAAGCGTCGTCTGAGACTAGGTGGGCGGGCTATAGGCCGGACGAGCCACTGTCTGACGGTATTGAAGGCAAAGGTCGTCGAAGTCACCATCAACTTTGAGCTCCTTTAGAGCTTCGAGGGCTTCGCCGGCACTGAGGCTGACATTGGAGCCTTCGCCTAGCACCCCGACACCGTCAAGCACGTTTCCACCGGCCGTGGCTATGAGCGCAGTTCCGACTATTGCGTCCAGTAGCGCTCCGTATCGACTACGAAGTCGGTCCGGCGCAATTTGATGGGTAGCCGTGTGCCCTCTCGGTGATAGCCAATGGTGTTCTGCAGTCACAATCCATGAACGATCAACTTGTTCCGTCGCACCCCGCGCTGGGAGGGGGATGGTCATCATCTGATCGAGAATCGTGTCGACAAGAGCAAGAACTTCTTGAGCCGGTGGGCGATTGCTCCCGAGTACTTCAAACACGGTCGGCTGAAGCAGTGGCGGCTGTGAGCCGTAGCGTTCGACTCCGTCTTGGGGCAAGAGCCCTTGAAGCCATGAGGTGAAGCGCAGCGCAACCAAACTCCATGTTTGCGTTCTTGCCGGGTCATCAAAGAGCGCTACCGGCGGATCGTCGTCCCGTCCGACCAGGTAAACACCTGTCCCGGGTCCAGTGATAGCCCCGACACCAAACAGCGGCATCGAGCCGAGAAATCGGCCACGGAGGCCAAGGTCGCTGGACAGGAGTTCGTCAATAAGCGATACCTCTGCGCGATCTTGAAGCGGATAGCTAAACGATTCGAGGCCAAGCGTGCCGTACACGACATGGGGCCTAAAGCTGCTACCACTGCCCAAACAACTCGTCGCTAGGTCGATCCACCTCGACGGCAGCTCATGTTGCTCCATAGCTGCCAACGCTTCGATTTGCTCTGCCGTAGCTCCGCGGAGCGAGTTGCCCGGAACAAGCTCAGCTGCCTTCTCAACGAAGTCAGCGACTACCGAATCCATGCAGGCCAGACGCTCGACGGAGCCACAACGGCCATCGACGCACCCAAGTCATCCATGCGAACCACTGTACGCGCCGCTCACAATGTTCACCCTAAAAGCCGGCTTCAACCCGCACAGAACGGCACCTCCGCGAGCGATATCTCGGGAGGGTGGTTCGAGTCATTCGCAGGGTTCGGGCGTTGCCTCTCTAGGCGTCGTGCGTTCTACTAAGCGAAGGTGGCGGACGCTCCGTCGGTCCAACCGCCGGTCATGATTGGCTCGCCTTCCACCTCGTTGTGCCTCGGAGAACCCGGTTGCCATGCTCGCCAATGAAATCCCTTAGCGAGTATCTCGACGTAGCCATCGCGCCCGTCTACAAGAAAGTGGACGGCGTCCTCGGCTGTCACAGAGTCACGGAGCCTCTGAGCCCAGGACTCGCGCTCGGCAGTCAGCCAGGTGGAGTCGGTAGCGAAGTAGAGCTTTGGGTCTGGGCAGATCCCGCTGCTCAGCCAGCTGGCTTCATCGCGGGCGTGCGCATCCTGGTCGTGTTCGTCGCGTCTTGGCACGATGTCATAGCCGGACACCTCAGTCAGGGTTTCGTCGTCCCTGTGTGGCTTTGCTGAAGCGAATCCGGCGAGTTCAAACTCAACTCGTATCCAGAGCTGCTCGTATGGCTGAGACGGCCGAACGATCATTGCGCCGAATTGCATCGAGCACTCGGGTACGACGTCGGTATCGGCATGGTGTAGATCGACGCCCCATGGCCACACGGTCCAGGGCAGTGTGCAGGCGTGAAAGACGTTGTCCATGAGTTGAGTATGGCGGTTCGAACTTGGCCCGCACCCTCCGTTCTATCCGAGAACAGAAAAACCCGAGCGGTGCATAGACAAAATGGGCGTGTTGATAGATCTTCATGACGTTCGATGAAGTGATATCGAAATGACGGCGAAGACCTGGTCGCGATCGACACTTCGGCGTGCGATTTCGCTAGCTCGAATTCTGGTGCTTCAGCGCCTTTGCATAGCTGGACAGGTGCCCGGGTTCCGAGGGGTCTTTGTGCCAGAGTTCGTTCTCAACCCAAAACCGGAACAGGAACTCTTCGAATGAGTCGGCGCAGACTTCGAGGTCGGTAGCGCCGATGTTCGAGATCGAAGCCGGTTCGGGTTCATGCCAATCTTCGCTACCAAAGCCGTAGGGCTTCGAAGTAGTTACCACCGAGCCCTGGCGTGGTCCTGGGCCGCACCAGACGAGCCAGTGGCGAACCCATTGCTGGTCAGACAAGAAGTGGCACAAAAGGCCATCAGCGTCACCAATCGAAACACCGACGTCCGCCAGGTCTAGATAGCAACCGCTCACAGAACGGACTTTGCGCTGTAGTTCTGGGTGTTCGATAAAGAATCGGAAAGCCGGATCAACTTCACGGGACCCGGCTATCTCGGCTAGTGCCTCTGGGCGTTGCACCCGCGTATGGTCTCCGTCATCGTCCTGGGTGATGGCCCACTCCTCAGGTGCGGAGCACTGACTCAGCCATTCGAAGCGACCCGTAAGACCGTCCGGCGCAGGAGGCTGCCGGTCTAGATCGAAAGGCTTGTACATGCCGAACGCTTGATCACTGTGCACGCGATATCCGTCGATATCAAGAAATCGCCATATCCTCGGCAGAACATCGAAAGCAGAATTCGCCACCATTGCGATGAATGCTCTCACGATTCTGCTCGTACTTGCTCGAACTGGCTTGGCCGCCCATAAAG
>CAZHUR010000351.1:0-3531 GCA_964535395.1 uncultured Acidimicrobiales bacterium | reverse complement strand
TTAGCCCAGCAGGGTTGCGATGCTGGCGAGGGCCTCGCGAGCGATTGGGGAACCGACGAGATCACCGAGCTTCTTGAGGCGAGCCTCGGACCAACCGACGACATCGCTGCCGTTCTTTCCTGCTTCGCAGAATTTCCAGAAGTCTCCACACTTCCAGATACCGACATCTTCGGTATCCAAGTGGTCCTTCAACCCGACCAACGCGGCGGCCTACAGGTCTCACAAACAGCAACATTCACGACGTCGACCTCCGACGCCGAGGCCCTCGCTGCCTACGAGGCCGAGTACCTAGCGCTCGGCTACGGCCCAGCCGTCCTCCAAGAAATCAGCTCTTTCACAAACATTCAGGTAGGGCCGTACTCTGTGAGCGCCACCGAGCCAAGCCAATTCATCCAGATCCAATACAACTCGGCCATCGACCCTGAATTGAAGGACTTCAGTTGGATGCTCGAAGGGCTTGCAGCCGAAACATCCAATGACCCAAACGCCACCATAAGAAGTGGCGGAATAGGCCTTAACGCTGCCGAAGATGCCCCCAGAATTTCGGTGACATTCAACTAGCAGGGTTAGAGCTCTCCGACTGGGCGAGCTGCCATTCGCACTCGCCTAAGGGCAACTGAAGGCAGCTCGCCGAACAGCTCGTTGTAGTCCTGAGAGAAACGGCCGAGGTGGTGAAGACCGCTCAGTCCCGCAGCCGTCGTGACCGAATATTGGCCGGTCTCGATCAGCCGACGAGCCTTGTTGAGACGGGAGATTTTCCGGAATCGACCGGGAGTAACTCCGACGTTCCCCTTGAACACTTCGTCGAGAGTTCGACGCGACACGCCGACCGATCGAGCCACGGAGGCAACCGACTGCTGGGTCGCCTGGTCGTCGACGAGCATCGAACAGGCCTCGCGGAAGATGTCGACACTTCTCCGTCTCTCGCTTGGCGAAGAAAGAGCGAGCGCCATCAACGTCGCACTGGAGATCTCGGTGATAGCTGCGCTCTCGTCGTTGGCTGCGCTTTCGGCAAGCGTCCTGAATTGAGTTGCTAGGTCGGGAGCGACGATGCAACTCGCCCTTCCTCTGATCAGCTCGTTCTGGCCACCTTCTGCTGCCGGAATCGACACCACAACAGGCACGGCGCCCGCCTCGAGCGTTGCATCGAAGGACGCGCCTTCGCCGAGAAGCAGGATGTGGTCGGTGGTGAGCGGACCACCGTTCACGCGGCTCGCCCGGCCTTGACCCTCACGCAACAGCAGCACTGCACTGATCACACCATCAGCACCGGCTCCCTGCTGATAGAGGGTCCGGTTCGTCCACTCAACAGCTACCGCCACTCCCCCGTTCTCACAGGTCAGGAACGCACCGGCATACGGTCCTGGTTCGATCTGCTGATAGTGCTGGTCGAACCCCGCGAGTTGTTCAGCCTGAGCGTCGATGTCATCGAAGTGGTCGAAAGTGATCGCCGAGCTCATGGGTGTTCCTGTCGTTCTGCCCATTTCGGATAGTAATCGACTCTGTCATCTACCGAAAATGTCATCGGGCCGACGAGCGCCCCTTTCACAAACGAGGAGTTGCCATGGCAATGCGAGACATACCCGCCGGTGTTACCGAGGAGATGGTGGCGCTTTCGACCGGGATAAACGTTCGAGTGCTCCGAGGTGGCTCTGGGCCGACTCTCGTGATGGCTCCGGGATGGACCTGCACCGCCGACTATTTCAACAACCAGCTGGCCGAGCTATCGAAGACCCACGACGTGGTGGCCTACGACCCGCGAGGCCACGGCCAGTCGGACAAGCCGCTTACCGGCAACAACTTCACGACCAGAGCAGAGGACCTGGCTGCGCTGCTCGATGCACTCGAAATCGACAAGGCCGTCTTGTTGGGCTGGTCGTTCGGCGTGTACGACGTGCTTGCCTACGTTCGAGACAACGGTCTTGACCGCGTATCAGGCGTGGTGATCTGCGACTCGCCTCCGACATGCCCGTTCGACCCCACAGACTCGACCGCGTGGGGCGAGGCCCCGCTTGCAATGGATGGCATCGTTATGTTCCTCCGGCTCGCGATCGATGCACGCGAAGCCTTCTGGACCGGTTATGCAAAGGATATGATCGGTCTGCCCGAAGACACCCCCGACGATCATCCCGACGTCGCCCGAATCGTGGAACTGGGTCTTCAAACCCCCGAACACGTCGCCGTGGCCACCATGGCCGACGGCGTCGGCACCGACCTTTCAGAGCCGGCGAAGACCGCGGCTGCCGGGGTGCCGACACTGGTCATCGCCAATGACTCGTGGGCCGACACCGCCAAGCAGTGGACCGAAACGAACTTGCCGTCGGCCTCGTTTGCCACGATGCCCTTTCACATGGGCTTTGTTACAAACCCCGATGAGTTCAACGAGATGCTGAGGGAACACCTCCCCTCGGCCTGAGCGTTCGATCAGCCCCGAAGCGAATTGCGAAACTCGGCAACTTCTCAGGCTTGAGAAGAGTCCTCTGCCTTGAGGGCGGTTACCTCAATTTCTATCCGCACTCGAGGGTCGGCCAGTCCAGCCACGACCATCGTTGCCGCTGGCTTTGCTTCGCCGAAGTAGCGACGCAAAGAGGGCCAGCACTGCTCCCAATCGTCAGCATCAGGCAGGTAGTACACGACCCGTACGACGTCCTTTGCTGTTGCGCCGGCCCGGTGGAGGGCGTCGTCGATGTTCTCCAGCGTCTTATCGACTTGAGCAACGATGTCGTCAGCAATGGTCATGTCCGAATAGTCAAAGCCGGTAGTGCCCGCAACAAACACCATGCGACCGTCGACAACAGCACGTGAGTAGCCAACGAGCTCTTCGAACGTACTTCCCTGACTTATGTGTTCCCTGCCCACGCCGACTTCTCCGCTGCTCGCCTATCGAATCCCTTACCCTATTCGTCGAGACATGGAACAAGCGGCGTTTATCCGACCTCACTACCAAGGCGGCCGTGTCTCACTAATATGAACCTTAGGACTGCATGAAAACTGAGAGCCAGAATTGAAGATGGTTGCGAGGAAGAAATGGCTAGCGGTGTTTGTCTTTGTCGCGCTGGCTGCTTTGCTTCTGTCGCAACTCAGCAGCTATTTGGTGACACGGAACTTGGTCGCTCAGGAAACGCGGGTTGTGAACAGTTTTCTGCATCTGACGTTTGTGCAAAACAACGGAGGAGTGTTCGGAGCTTTTCAAGGGTTCGGATGGATTGCGGGTGTGCTTTCGGCGCTCGTTCTTACAGCCGTGACTGCGTTCATCCTCTTTGGTAAAGGCCGGTCCGGACATGAGTATGTCCTGGTGGGTCTTGTCGTCGGTGGCGGCTTTAGCAACGTTCTGGACAGATCGCTGCGTGGATTCGTGGTCGACTTTGTCGACCTACAGCAAATTCCCTACTGGAATTTCGTCTTCAACACTGCAGACGTGTTCATCCATGTGGGCCTCTGGTCCTTATTCTTCATTGCACTATTCGCGACCCCGCAAGCTTCTGCCAGTGTCCGCAGCGAAGAGAGCTTAGAATCCCGCCCTCTTTAGGC
>CAZHUR010000350.1:0-3533 GCA_964535395.1 uncultured Acidimicrobiales bacterium | reverse complement strand
AGATTGAAGTCTGCGAGTTCGTTGGGGCTGGTGATCAACGCGGCAGAACGGGGAACGCCCGTCCGCTCAGCGTCGGCGTCGCGGACGCCGATCACCCCAATCTCAATCGGTTCATCCTGTAAGAGCTGGGCGACCGTTTGACCGATTGCCCCCCAACCAATCAAACCCACGCAGATACGGTGGTTCATCGCTGCACTACACCTCTATCCCGGACTTTTCGAAGGCATCTCGAGTACGTGCCTTCTCTTGGTCTGTGAGTTCGAGGAGGGGAAAGCGAACGCTCCCGCCAACCTGGCCAAGAAGCTCTTGCCAGTACTTCTGATGCGAGTGTGGTTTCTCGGGCGGACGCGTCCCCCAAAGGGCCTCGCGCACCGGGTCGAGGCTTTTGCTGATCGTCCGTGCTTCTTCTACGTTTCCGGCAAAAGCTGCTTTGGTGTACTCCAACATTCGGCGATCCTTCGCGCTTTGCAGCAAGTACGGGGGAGAGGAGCACAGATAGAGTCGCCAGTTGAGGTCGATGATGTTGTCGAGCCATTCGGGCTCAGAGGCAGTACTGACCTGGATGCGGTCAGATGCCAACTCGGTAAGTTCTGCGTACATGGACCGATCGACGCTGTACTTGATCGCAACGACGTTCTCGATATCGGCGAGCCGGTTACAAAGCTGCGGTGACATCAGGTAGCCGCTCGCTGGATGACTCCACAATGCGATTCCGATGTCGACCGAGTCGGCGATCTTGGAGTAATAGCCCCAAAGCGTTTCGTCGACTTCGGTGAAGAAGTGAAGAGCCGGAGCGTGCACGACGATGTAGTCCGCACCAACCTCTTGTGCATGGCGGGCTAGTTCGAGAGTGACGTCTAGATTCTGATCCGAACACGACATGATCGTCTGGCCGTGATCGCCAGTTGCCTCGACTGCTAACTCGAACGTTCGCTTGCGCTCTTCGACCGACAGCGAGAAAAATTCGCCCTGCTTGCCCGAGATGAACAGGCCTTCGATACCAAGCTCTTGTGTCCAGTGCTCGATGTTTGAGCGGAAGCCATCTTCATCGATCCGGTGGTCGGTCGTAAACGGGAGCAGTGCCGCTGCCCACAGGCCTCGTAGATGCTGCCTCGCGTAGTCCTTCGCGTCAGCTTTCGCGTACTTCATTGTCTTGTTCCCATCAGTCTCTTCGGTTAGGTGTCTTGGCGACGTTGTCTTTCGTGGCCCTCAGACGATCGTCATCGAGTGCGAAACGTTCTTCACGACCGTGTAGTGGTCGAGCCCTTCAGCTCCGCCCTCGCGTCCGTAGCCGCTTGATTTCACGCCACCGAAAGGAGTCTCCGGAAGCGAGGCCTCGAGCGTATTGATCGAGAGGTTGCCGGTTTCAATACGGTCGACCATTCGATCCGCGTAGTCGGCTCGATTCGTGAAGCCATACGCGGCAAGTCCGTACTCTGCCGAGTTGGCGCGAGCGATCGCCTCATCGAGCGAGCTGACCGGATTGACGATCGCGAGCGGACCGAAGGGCTCTTCATTCATGACCCTGGCCTCATCAGGGACGTTCGCCAGAACGGTGGGTTCGAAGAAGTAGCCCGGTCGGTCTATCCTGCTGCCACCCAAAACAAGGTCTGCACCGGCTTGGGTAGCGTCGTTCACGAATCCCGACAGCGCAGCGATTCGGCGATCGTGAGCGAGGGGGCCCATCTCCACGTTCGGGTCCATGCCATCACCCACTACGACCTCCGAAGCGCGCTGGATGAAGGTATCCAAGAACTGCTCAAAGACGCTCTCGTGTACGAAGAACCGTGTTGGTGAAGTGCACACCTGGCCCGCATTTCGGTACTTGCGAATCGCCGAACTCACAGCGGCATCTTCAACGTCAACGTCTTCGCATACGATGACCGGGGCGTGACCACCAAGTTCCATGAGTACCGGCGTCATGTGGTCTGAGGCAATGCCGGTCAGATGGCGTCCAACCGCAGTGGAGCCGGTGAAGGCCACGAGCCGGATGGTGTCGCTCGTGATCAAGTGATTCGAAATGTCTGACGGGATACCGAAGACGAGGTTCAGCACTCCAGGCGGCAGGCCGGCCTCTTCGAACGCCCGCACGATGTGCATTGCGCCGGCCGGCGTTTCCTCGGCGGCTTTCAGGATTATCGAACAACCCGAGGCGATTGCCCCAGCGACCTTTCGGGCTGGTTGACTCATCGGGAAATTCCACGGCGAGAACGCAGAGACCGGCCCGATTGGTTGGTGGTGGACGACGTAGCGGACGCCCTGAGCGCTCGGAATAACACGCCCGTAGGTACGCATTGCTTCACCAGCGTCCCATTCGAAGAACTCGGCCCCACGGATGACCTCGAGTTGTGCTTGACGAAAGGGCTTTCCGTGTTCGGCGGTGATGGCGTGGGCTATCTCATCTTGTCGTTCTCTCATGATGCGCGCAGCTTCGCGAATGAGATCAGCCCGTTTCCGGGGCGCCCACGTCCGCCATTGTTCAAAACCGCGCTGCGCTGCTTCGAGGGCGTCGTCAAGATCGCTGGCGGTAGCAATGGGCACGCGTCCAATCTCCTCCTCGGTGGATGGATTGAGAACGGGCAGACCGTTCTGGCCCGTCCGCCATTCGCCATTGATGAACAGCTTCAATTCTGGGTAGCTCGTCATTGAGTAACTCCTTCTAGAAGGCGGTGCGAATGCTCCACAGGTCGGGGAATGCGGGTGTAAACAACGTTGTCGCGAGGTAGGAAGCGCCATCAGAGCCGCCGGTGCCCATCTTGGTTCCGATGGTGCGACGGACCATCATGACGTGGCGGTACCGCCATTCCTGGAGCCCTTCGTCGAGATCGGTGAGGGTCTCACATAGGCCAGCGAAGCGTTCATCTCCGTAGCGTTCGACCATCTGCCGCTGCAGCTCGACACTTTCGGCAATCGGCTCTCGAACATCGCGGTCCAACACCTCGCTTGGCACATCGAAGCCATCCCGCGCGAGGAATCCAACAAAGGCATCCCACAACGTCGGGCTGTCGTAGCGCGCTCGGAGTCGCTCTCCCTCGGCGCCGGTAAACCAATCGAGGTCGATCCGATCTTTGATGCCGAGGAGGAATTCCAGTTCGCGAAACTGGGCTGACTGAAACCCGCTCGCATTGGCCAGGAAATCGCGAAAGCTAGCGAATTCGGCTGGGGTCATTGTCTCGAGCACGTCGATCTGTCCAACGAGGGTCTTTAGTATCTTCAAGACGCGCTTGAGGTGGTTTCGCGCTGCTCCAACTCGATCGACCTCCAAGCACGCCACGATGTGGTCGAGTTCGTGAAGAATCTGTTTGAACCAGAGTTCGTACACCTGGTGGATGATGATAAAGAGCGTCTCATCGTGTTCGGCCACACCCGAGTTTGGGTCTGTCGACACACATTCTTGGAGCGACAGCAGTTCGTCGATCTTGAGGTAGCTGCCGTATGTAAAGTCCGCTGAGTTGGGAGCTGTTCAGGGGTGGTCTCGATGTCGATCTCGCCGACCGGAGTGGCAAGCCCAAGGGCGTTGTCGTTTGAGTCTG
>CAZHUR010000349.1:0-3554 GCA_964535395.1 uncultured Acidimicrobiales bacterium | reverse complement strand
GAACGCGACCCAGGATGGAACCTGCCTTTGGAGCTCCGCAATGCCATGGCACGGTGGGACTTCGAGAGCGCCGAGGGCTTTCTTCAGCAGGCCCGACCAATTCAAGACCGTTATCTGCAGATCGAGGCGGCGATCGAAGGCACCTCGTTAGAGGTTTCCGACTCGGCACAGCAGGCCTATGAATCCGGTCCAGGCGAATGGGACCGTGTCATGGAGTTGCTCGATCAGCAATTGCTTTCGGTCCAAGCGCTGGCCGATTTGGAAGAGGATCTCGTCGAAAGCTCCTCCTTTCGACAAAGCGTGGGTTTGTGGGGTGTTAACCCGTCAAACCTTCTCGATGATGCCAGAGTCGCTTTGGCCGCCGATGACTTCGATGGTGCAAACGCGGCAACGTCGGAAGCCCAGGACGCTTTGGCCAATGCTGAACGAACCGGCACAACTCGTTTGGGAATCGGTGGATTCGTTGCACTTCTCGCCGGCGCGGGGCTGACCCATCGGCGACGGAAGCGGCTGTCGTCGCACGAGGATCCCAACTTCGTTGAGGAGAATCAAGAGGACGGTCTGCGCGACGCCCTGGGGTTGCTCGCCGTGGTTGCTGAAGACCCTGACCGCGAGCTAGATCAAGACATCGCCGCCTAGCCGTTGACGAAATTCTCGGTGTTCCGAGCGGGTTTGTGAACTTGGGTGTGACATGAGAACAGCCAAAGAAGTTGGCTAACTCTCGAAGTTCGAAGGACCCTAGAAGATAGAGTTGGAACGCTAGAGAGGAGAGCTTTCGCGCATGTCGGTAGTCGTAGTCGGAGTGAATCAACGGTCGATCCCGATCGACGCGTTTGAGAAGCTCACTATCGATCAAGACCGCATGGTCAAAGTCGTCGATGATCTCACCTCCTCGGCCGACATCAGCGAGGCCGTTGTTCTCTCGACGTGCAACCGAACCGAGATCTACGTAAAGGTCGAACGGTTCCACCCCGCATACGCCGATGTTCAGAACAGTCTTGGTCGTCACTCCGGTCTAAACCTTGCCGAGTTCGCTGATCACCTCTACGTCCACGCAGACGAAGACGCTGCCCGTCACCTCTTCGGCGTTGCGTGCGGCATCGATTCGGCCGTCCTTGGAGAAACCGAGATTCTTGGCCAAGTTCGCGCTGCACTCGAGATGGCAAAGTCCGCCGGCGTTGTCGGTCTCGAACTAGCCGACTTGTTCGCAGCAGCCGGAACGGCTGGTCGCAAGGTTCGCTCTTCGACCGCAATTGGACGCAACATCACGTCGGTCTCACGTGCTGCAGTTGCTATGGCAACCGACCGTCTCGGCTCTCTCGACGGACGCTCGATCTGTGTGCTCGGCGCAGGAGAGATGAGCGAGGGAATGACCGTAGCGTTGAGAGACGCTGGCACTCGTCGGATCGTCATCTGCAACCGCTCAATCGATCG
The DNA here is from genome assembly GCA_964535395.1 of uncultured Acidimicrobiales bacterium. Taxonomy (GTDB): domain Bacteria; phylum Actinomycetota; class Acidimicrobiia; order Acidimicrobiales; family SHLQ01; genus SHLQ01. The sequence goes on along the minus strand of CAZHUR010000349.1, from coordinate 2,120 downwards.
TGCAACCCTGCTCGCCGAACGAGTCGGCGGCGACGTGGTGCCGCTCGCCGATCTCGCCGACACAATCGCGGACATCGATGTTCTGCTCACCGGCACCGGCGCGAACGATCTCATGGTCAGCCACGAGGTCCTCAAGACCGTCATGGCCCAGCGCCCGAACCGACCTTTGCTCATTGTCGACATTGCGGTTCCGCGCGACGTCGACCCGGCAGCCGCCGACATCGACAACGTCACACTGCTCGACATGGACGACCTCACCGCCTTTGCCGAGATCGGTCGAGCCGAACGCCGGGGCGAGATTTCTGCCGTTCGTTTGCTGATCGACGAAGAAGTTGTTCGCTTCTGCAACTCGGCAGCATCGCGCAAGGTAGAGCCGATGGTCAAGGCGTTTCGCAGTGAAGTCGAAGCGGTCCGTCAGGCCGAACTTGACCGCAAGGCAGGCAGCGTCGATGCCGAGACCCTCGCGGAGATCGATGCGGCTACTCGAGCAGTCCTGAACAAGCTCCTTCATCAGCCAATGACATCGCTGCGTTCGAGCGCTGGCACCGCCAAGGGCGATCGCCTAGCCAACGCATTGGTCGAATTGTTCGACCTCGATCTCGATCAGTAGTTCCCCGTGGCGATAACGGCGGCTACACGCGCAAGCGCACTCGCCCGCTGGCAAACGAATCACGTTGCCGAGTTACTTGCGGCTGCGGGCGGTCCCGAAGTAGAAGCTCGTCTCGTCTCGACCGCAGGCGACCGAGACAAGACAACGTCGCTCCACGAGCTTGGTGGCAAGGGGATCTTCGTCAAGGAAGTCCAAGCGTGCGTGCTCGATGGAGTTGCCGATATTGCGGTGCATTCAGCTAAGGATCTTCCTGCGCTTACCCCTGAAGGCTTGATGATTTGTGCGGTCCCGGCGCGCGCTGACGTACGTGACGTCCTTGTTGGCTCGACCCTCGACAACCTTCCCAAAGGGGCAAAGGTCGGAACTGGTTCGTTGCGCCGCGAAGTGCAACTGCTGCGGCACCGTCCCGACCTTGACGTCGTGCAGATTCGAGGCAACATCGATACTCGCCTCGCCCTCGTCGACGAGCTCGACGCTGTTGTCATAGCAGCAGCCGCCCTCGACCGGCTTGGGATCACGCCTGACGTAGCTGAACACCTCCCGGTGGAGACAATGCTCCCGCAGGTCGGCCAAGGAGCGCTCGCGATCGAATGCCGAGCAGATGATGTCGAAACTATCGAGGCCCTCTCGCTGATCGACGATGCCGTCGCTCATCGAATACTCGACGTGGAGCGCTCGTTCCTTGTTGAGCTCGACGGAGACTGCGATCTGCCAGCTGGAGCTTTTGCTGAACTGGTCGATATCGACGATCCAGAGGGGCAGGTATGGATTCGGGGGATGCTCTCCGACGGTGGTGAGTTTGTTGAGTACGACGAAGCTCGAGGCATCGACGGAAACACACTCGGACGGCGCTTGGCAATCGATTTGCGAGACCGGCTTGGTTGAGAGCGAAAGCTCCTCACCCGGACTTGGGGGTCTTCGAGTCGTGGTGACACGCGCGAAGCCGCAAGCCGAAGAGTTGACCCAACAGATCGAACGCTACGGCGGAGTTGCGATCGGTCTTCCATTGCTCGAGATCATCGACGCTGAAGACGGGGGAGTGTCGCTGCTCGATGCAGTTGGTCGTCTCAGAGCTGACGATTGGCTCGTTTTGCTCTCGCCAAACGGTGCCCGCCGAGTCGTGTCCGCAACGACCCATCCAAAACCGTCCCAGCTCGCGGTGATCGCTGCTGGCACCGCTGCAGTATTTGAGCACGCCGGATGGTCGGTGGACCTCGTCCCTGAGGTGGCATCGTCTGTCGGTCTCTTGGAGGCGTTTGGCGAGGTGGAGATCAACGGTCGGGTGGTGATTGCCCAGGCGGAGAACGGCAGAGCTGAGTTAGCCGAAGGCTTGCGAGCCCAAGGAGTTGAGGTGGAGGTTGTCGTCGCTTACCGAAACGTGATGCCACCATTCGATGGCGACGTCGCAATGGCCGCAGCGGACTCCGATGTGGTGGTCTTTGCGTCGCCGTCGGCGGTCGAGCGCTACACCCAAAACGTCGGATCGATTCCCGTCACCGCAGTCTGTATC
>CAZHUR010000348.1:0-3555 GCA_964535395.1 uncultured Acidimicrobiales bacterium | reverse complement strand
GTCGATGGCAACGAACGCATCGGGCGCCGTGACCTTTGTACGGATGTGATGTCCGTGTCCTTCGACGGTCACCTCACAGATTTCCTTGTCTGAAATTCTGGGGTTCTTCTCCTCGGAGAAATGCACATCGGCCCGCTCTAGACCCGGGACGTACTTGTCCAGGCGACTCAACTTGGACTGCGTCAGCTCCTGCAAACGATCGCTGACCTCGGTCCGACGAGAGCTGATATGCACCTGCACGGGCAACCTCCATTGTGAGTTGTAAGAGCACTTTGAATTGAAAAGCACTGGCTGAGTCTCAGGTTAGCGCGATGACCGCCCCGACGAGAAGAGACAACGCAAGTATCGTCGGGAGTTCTCCAGAAGTTGAGCGTTATCCCAACAACGGGTGTGCCTTCACGACCGATTTCGCGCGTTGCGGACTCGCCGGCGTCGCGGCCAATGCCACAAATTCGACGTGTCGTGCTCCGGCGAGACCAAGAGCGATCGAGCACGCGACCGCTGTGGCGCCGGTCGTCACCACATCGTCGACCAGGAGCACTCGTTCGGGGACTCTTGCTCTGGCACGGAACTCGACCGCTTGTCGTTGCGACCAGTCTCGGCCGAGTTGGGCGCCGTCGTCTATGCGCGTGAGTGGCTTCTGGACTGGCAGGTCGAGCCGCTTTGCCAAGCTGGCGGCTATTAAATCGGGCACGTGATAGCCGCGGTCTCGCATACGGCGAGGATGCGCGGGTACTGCGACGACAGCATCGAAATTGGATGGCACTACCGCAGCTAGGGCTTCGATGAGAGCGCGTAGACCTTGGCGTCGGTTCTGGTATTTGATCGACCGGACGAGTTGTGCACCAACGCCTTCGTAGCTGCACAACACCGTCGAGTTGGAAATGCCGAGCAGCAGCGGAGTCTGGCCAGGCATCAACCCAGCAACGCATTGCTCACAAATTCCGTTTGCTCGCGCTCCGCATACTGAACACGTTTCACCAAAAAGCCACATATCTGACAACCTAAGTAACCCCTCTGACAGCCCCCTCCACGAATTTTCAGAGTCCATATGGGCGCTATATGGTGCCCTATGGGGATACATGGAACAGTTGCACCGGGCTTTGAAAAGGTTCGGGATGTCTTTCAGCGAAACTTCGACGAAGGAATTGAGGTAGGCGCGGCCTGTTCTGCGGTCGTCGACAACGAACTCGTCGTCGATCTCTGGGGCGGACACGCCGAACCCCGGACCGAACGTGAGTGGGACGCCGACACGATCGTCAACGTGTTCTCGACCACCAAGGGAGTGGCTTCGATCGCGGTGCTGCACGCTGCGTCGCATGGTCTCTTCAGCTTCGACGACCCGGTAAGCGAACATTGGCCCGAGTTCGCAGCCAACGGAAAGTCGAATGTCACCGTGCGACAGCTATTGGCGCACCAGGCTGGCCTCAGCGCCATCGACACGAAGCTCGATGCGTCTATCCTCGCCGACCCGGAACGACTCTCGGTTGCGCTCTCGGACCAAGCTCCTGCATGGGAACCGGGCGCACGACACGGTTACCACGGAATCAGCCTGGGCTGGTACGAATCGGAGCTGATTCGCCGGACCGACCCTTCGGGTCGCACGATCGGACAGTACTTCGCAGACGAAATTGCGGGGCCACTAGATCTTGACTTTTGGATCGGTCTACCCGACTCGATTTCTGCTCGACGAATCGCTCGTCTTCAGGCGAACTTGTATCGCGTTCGCATGATCGCCAACATCTCGAAGCAGCCAAAGGAGTTCGTGAAGGCGTTCCTCGATCCCCGTTCGCTCACCGCCCGCTCGTTTATGAACCCTCCAATGCTCGGCAAGCCAGCGCGCTACAACGAGCCGGAAATGCGACGTCTTGAACTGCCAGCTTCGAACGGACACGGCACCGCACGGGCCATCGCCACGGTGTATGGCGAACTCGCCGCCGGAGGTCAACGTTTGGGAATCACCCCAGAAGTTCTGGCCGACGTATCGGGCGCTGCTGTCGATCCGTCCGGAGGCTTGCACGATCTGGTGCTACAGACCGAGACCCGTTTCTCGCTCGGCTATTGCAAACCATGGCCCGGGTTTGAGTTTGGCACCGACACCGCGTTCGGCACGCCAGGCGCGGGCGGCTCGCTGGGCTTTGCCGACCCCGAACGCAAACTCGGTTTCGCGTACGTGATGAACAAAATGGATTACTACGCCTTCAACGATCCCCGAGAGCACGCCCTGCGCGAAGCGGTCTTCTCCTGCCTCAGTTCTCGATCGTCGGTTGCCTAAGTTCTAGAGCCACAGGCGCCCAGCCGCCTTCGTCAAAGACCGCTAAGTCCTGGTGCAGCGAAGTGCTTTGGGGGGCGTTAACAGTTCGGTTGGTGGAGCGCACAATTAACATCGACTGCCTGCCCGCCAATAGTTAAAGACGACGTGGCCGACGGTCTGGGGCTTGTACCGAAGCCCGAACTATTTGCAGGTCTGAGCGCGCTGTGCGCGCCCAGACCGACAAACTTCACGAAAACCGCCTCCGGCGCCCAGGCTGCGTGCCGGTATTGACTCAGCCCTGGCGGGCTTCCTCAAACTGGCCTTTTCTCCGCTTCGCTCCGAAAACGCCCAAATAGACGCTCTCGCTAGTGGTTAATAGCGGTAGTGATCTGGCTTATATGGGCCCTCTACGGGTACACCGATGTAGTCGGCTTGTTCCTTGGTCATCTCGGTCAGACGAACGCCGAGGTGATCGAGGTGTAGGCGTGCCACCTTTTCGTCGAGCAACTTCGGCAGTGTCGCTACTTGAGGTGTCGGGTCGATGTAGGCCTCTGCGTTTTCGTGCAGTTCAATTTGAGCGAGCACCTGGTTGGTGAAGCTGAACGACATCACGAAGCTTGGGTGGCCGGTTGCGTTGCCAAGGTTGAGCAAGCGACCTTCGGACAAGACAAGAACAGAGTGTCCGTCCGGGAACACATACTCGTCGACCTGCGGCTTGATGTTCGTGCGTTGCACGTCTGACATCTTCTCGAGGCCGGCCATATCGATTTCGTTGTCGAAGTGGCCAACGTTGCCAACGATTGCCTGGTGCTTCATGCGAGCCATGTGCTCGGCCATGATGATGTCTTTGTTGCCGGTCGTGGTCACGAAGATGTCGGCGGTTTCCATAACGTCTTCGAGGCGAAGAACTTCATAGCCTTCCATCGCGGCCTGAAGAGCGTTGATTGGGTCGACCTCGGTCACGATGACACGGCAGCCCTGACTCTTGAGCGATGCAGCACTGCCCTTGCCAACGTCGCCGTAGCCAGCGACAACGGCCGTCTTGCCACCGAGCATGACGTCGGTGCCACGGTTGATTCCGTCGACGAGGCTGTGGCGGATGCCGTACAGGTTGTCGAACTTTGACTTGGTTACCGCGTCGTTGACGTTGATTGCTGGGAACAGCAACTCGCCTGCATCACGCATGTGGTAGAGACGGTGAACGCCGGTGGTGGTCTCTTCGGAAACACCTCGGATACCAGGGGCGATCTTGGTCCAGAACTCCGGGTCGGCAGCGGCGATGGAACGAAGCTGTTCCATAA
>CAZHUR010000347.1:0-3564 GCA_964535395.1 uncultured Acidimicrobiales bacterium | reverse complement strand
TGGAACATACGAGACCAACACGATTGGCCAATCGTGTTGGTCTCGTATGTTCCAGGCTCGAGTACCGCGGCCCTCTCGACCCACGTGGGGAGCCGCACGACACCAAGGCCGAGTTCGTTCGTAATCGGCTCATCCTCAGGTATGTCGACAGTCTCGATCCCAGAATCGTCGCGGTTCAATCCAACGAGGAGCCACGCGACCACGGCGATACCGATCAAGGCAGCCGCCACCGGCAGCCATGTGACAACTGAACGCCGACTCGAATCCCCAGGCCGGTCGACGTCCACCTCTAAGATGACGATGTCATCGTGAGCCATGGAAGGTTCAGGTTCGGCAACGATGTCCGCGGCCTCATCCACGGGCGTCTTGTTGGCATCTAGGGTTTCGAGTTCGTCAACCAAGGCTGAGCGCAGCTCGAGGACAAATCCCGGTCGGGGTCCCTCATCGGTGGTTGCACGAATGAGTCGTTTCATCTCGTCGGTCATGAGTTGCCTCCCTCTCCGCTGTAACTGGACGCTGGCTCCAGCTCCGTCGCCAGAGCTCTTCGAGCGCGAGCCAAAAGACCCTCAACCGACTTCGCTGTTCGTTCCAGCTGCTCGGCGATATCAGCGACCGGAACACCGTTCAGGTAGTGCAGCGTCAGTACGAGTCGGTAGTGGATTGGCAACGCCTCCAGCCCTTCCTGGACGCGCATACGTTCAACCGGATTGACCTCTGAGGAGGAGGTAGTCGAGTTGGCGATCAGTCTGAGTTTCTCTTCGGAACGTACGTCGCGACGAAGCACGTCAAAGAGCCTGTTGCGAGCTACAGTCTGAAGCCACGCGATATTGAGCTTCGATGAATCCTCGGCATATCGGACCGCTGTCATGAAGGTCTCTTGTGTGATGTCTTCAGCCAGCGAATGATCCCGGCATCGGCGGTAGACATACCGGTAGACGGTCTCGACGTGCGCGTCGTACACGGCAAGGATCGATTCGTCCCGACTCGTCTCCACCGCCTCAGCTCCGCTCCCTCTATACCGCTCCATCACAAGGGTCAACGATCAATGAGGGACAATACACTCACGGAATTTGGTCAATCACGTCGGAAGCCAGCCAGAACGCCACCAAAGCACGATCCGAGCTGAACTCGGGTTATCCCTACCCCCAGACGCCAGCCAGCACCGTTTACACGAATAATTTGCTCTGAGACCATGAATTCATGGCACCTTTCATGGACCGGTTCGGGCGGCGGAACGTCGTCAGCGCGGAGACTTCGGCGGTGGACCACGTCTCCGATTACTCTGGAACCATCACCGCAACCGCAGTTCCGAGCTCTTCAGGGCACGTTCAGCCGTCCAACGTTGGGCAGCGCATCTGGTCGCGCCTCGTGCGAAGCGCTTCGTACGCACTGGCCTCATTCCCCCTCACCATCCTGTGGATCACGATCTTCAGCACGCTCTTTACGCTCGCCTTCGGTCTTGCAATCGTCGGCATTGGTTTGTTGTTGCTCCCCTTCGCACTCCGAAGCGTGGGCATTGCTGGCCATGTCGAACGCTGGGTGCTTCTCGAGGTCCTCAACGAGAAGGTCGAGGCACCGACGCGGCTGGCGAAAGAGCCTGGGCTACGCGGCCTGTTTCTCACGCCTCTTCAGGATGCGAGCTACTGGCGCGAGCTCGCCTTTCTCACGCTGCGGGTCGTGCTCGCTCCGCTGTCTCTCACTGTGCTCGTGGGTTCCATCGCGTTCCCGGCGTTCGCTCTCTCGAGCGTGATCTGGGGCTGGTTCGACCACCTCAACTTCTTCGACATCTTGGCGTGGGTTGTTACTGGCCTCACAGTCTTGGTCGTTGGACCAGCGGTGCTTCTCCTCCTCACGTCGATGCAGTCTTCGTTGGCCCAGCTCTTACTCGGACCAGGCCGGAGCACGCTCACCCAACGGGCGAACACGGCGGTGCTCAATCGTGACCGCTCCGTCGCCGCAGCCGAAGCGGAACGTCGCCGCATCGAACGAGACCTGCACGACGGTGCCCAGGCACGGTTGTCCACGGTTGCCCTCGACCTTGGACGGGCGAAGCGTCGTCTCGAAAAAGAAGGCGGCGATGAAGAGCTGGGCGCGATCATCGATTCGGCACACAACGACGCAAAGCAGGCGATCGTCGAACTGCGAAACCTCGCCCGAGGCATTCACCCTGCTGTACTCACCGACCGAGGCCTCGACGCTGCTCTAAGCACCATTGCGGCGAGGTGCACCGTGCCAGTGCACCTCGATGTCCACATGTTGGAGCGACCGAGCCCGCACATCGAAAGCGCTGCCTACTTTGCCGTGTGTGAGCTACTCACCAACATCACGAAGCACTCTCGAGCCAGCCAGGCTTGGGTGATCGTGCGCGGCGATTCGGCGAACCTGCGGATCGATGTGAGCGATAACGGTGTAGGCGGAGCCGAGCACGCGCTCGGCTCAGGCCTACTCGGGTTGCACGAGCGAATCACCGGACTCGACGGTACGTTCACGGTTCGAAGCCCGCTGGGCACTGGAACGGGCGCCATCATCGAAATCCCGCTGCGCCAAACCTCCACGGGAACTGCCTGAGTGCGTGTACTGATCGTCGAAGACTCGGTGTTGTTGCGGGCTGGCGTGGGCCGCCTACTTGAGGACGAGGACATCACCGTCATCGGCGAGGCAGCCAACGCAGACGAGTTCCGTCGAGAATGGGAAACTCACCGACCCGACCTGAGCATCGTCGACGTCCGCATGCCGCCTACCCACACCGACGAAGGGATCCGGGCATCGGTCGAGCTCCGAGCCGACCACCCCGACGCGAAGATCCTCGTGCTGAGCCAGTACGTCGAGGAACGCTATGCGAAGGAACTCCTAGCCGACGGCCGCGGCGGGGTCGGCTACCTACTCAAAGAACGGATTGCCGACGTGAGCGAGTTCATCGACGCCGTCGAACGCGTCGCCAACGGCGGCACAGCGCTCGATCCTGAAGTCGTTGCCCAACTCTTTGCTCGACGACGCAGCCCGATCGACGACCTCACCGCCCGAGAAAGTGAGGTGTTGGCGCTGATGGCCCAAGGATTCACCAACCGGGCGGTCGCCGACCAACTCGTCGTCAGCGACGGCACGATCGAGAAACACACCTCATCGATCTTCGCGAAGCTCGGCCTCGAGCAAAGCACAACCGATCACCGCAGGGTGCTCGCTGTGCTCCGTTGGCTCGAAGTGGCATGATCGCAGCTAGGCGAGCGAGTCGAGCAGGTCGTATATCGCGTCCACGTGGCGCTGTTCGGTCCGCACCGCTCCGATCGATACCCTCAGCGCCGTGGCACCTGCCAGCTTGGTGTGAGTCAGGTACGCCTCACCATCTGAGTTGATTGCGTCGCGGATTCGTTCCGTTGCAGCATCGCCGTCGACGTGACGAAACGCCACAAGCGAGAGCGATACGGGCGCCACGAGTTCGTACTTTGGATGCGCGTCGATCTTGGCTGCAAACCCTTCGGCCATCTCCACATGGCTTCGAATGAAGGCTTGCAGCCCGTCGACTCCGTGGGTGCGGATCACAAACCACAGCTTGAGCGCACGGAA
>CAZHUR010000346.1:0-3579 GCA_964535395.1 uncultured Acidimicrobiales bacterium | reverse complement strand
ACGACTACCTGACCGCGGTCGCCGACGCCGTACACGCGGTCGGTGGCATGTTTGTTCTCGACGCCATTGCATCTGGCACGATCTGGGTCGACATGGAAGCGATCGGTGTCGACGTACTGTGCTCGGCTCCGCAGAAGGGCTGGAGTGGACCGCCGGGCGCCGGCCTCGTGATGATGAGCGCCCTCGCAGAAGAACGACTCGCCACCACCCAGAGTTCGAGCTTTGCCTGCAACCTCGCAACCTGGCGCAACATCATGGTCGCTTATGAAAACGGCGGCCACGCCTATCACGCCACGATGCCGACCGATGCACTTCGGGCCTTCCGAGATGTCATGGCCGAAACAGAGACCTACGGATTCGACAAGGTCAAGGCCGACCAAGGCGAGCTTGGGCGCAGGGTGCGAGAGACGCTGACAGCGCGTGGCATCGTCAGCGTCGCAGCTGACGGCTTTGCCGCTCCCGGCGTCGTGGTGAGCTTTACCGGTGATGGCGATGTGAAGAACGGTTCAAAGTTCGCAGCCGCTGGCATCCAGATCGCAGGAGGCGTGCCACTTCAAGTTGGCGAGCGCGACGACTATTCGACCTTCCGGTTGGGCCTCTTCGGCCTCGACAAGCTGGCGAACATCGACCGCACCGTCAAAAGTCTGGACGCAGCGCTCGACACCGTCTTTGGTTAGGTCTCCAACGACTCGCGGCTGCGTGTGAAGTCGCTCACTTCGTCGAGCTCGGCAATGGCGTCGTCGGGTAGGGGCGTGTCGATGTCGTCCAAGGTGTTGTTGAGCTGATCTGGCCGGTTCGCTCCGATGATCGGAGCGCTGACCCATGGCTTTGCCATCAACCAGCCAACCGCCACCGATGCTGGTGACCGGTCGAGGCGCGTACCGATCTGGACGACCTTCTCGATGATCTCCCAGTTGGCCTCGACCGCACGTGAGTTCGTGTTCTCTTCTGCCCGGACGCTGTCGGGCAAGGCATCGTTGCCTCGCTGGTACTTGCCGGTCAGAACTCCGCCGGCCAGTGGGCTATAGGGGATCATCCCGATTCCGTTGTGCATACACATTGGCGCCAGCTCCATCTCGGCGAACCCGCGAATTGGCTGCAACAAGTTGTACTCGGGCTGCACAGACACGAACTTCTCAAAGCCACGCCGTTCGCTCACAGCTAACGACTCCATGATCCGCCATGCGCTGAAATTTGAGCAACCGAGGTAGCGCACCTTGCCCTGGCGGACGAGGTCGGTGAACGCTGACATGGTTTCTTCGATCGGCACGACCGGGTCGAGAAAGTGCGCCTGATACAGGTCGATGTGATCTACGCTGAGACGTCGCAGGCTGTCTTCGCACGCCTTGATGATCCACTTGCGACTCAGCCCCTCGCGTTGCTTGGCGGTCCCGCGATGATCACTGAACATCACCCCCATCGCTGCGCGAACCTTTGTCGCTACCACCACGTCGTCGCGGTTGCCGCGGGCCTTCAGCCAGGAGCCAACAATCTCCTCGGACACACCGCCTGGGTTCTCGGGGCCGCCCATCGTTGATGCCCACGAGCTATAGCAATCAGCCGTGTCGACAAAGTTGCCCCCACGTTCTGCGTAGGCGTCGAGCACCTTGTGCGCTCCGGCCTCGTCGACCGACCAGCCGAACTGCATCGTTCCGAGGCCGACCTGATACACGAACAGGCCGCTCTTACCGAGCTGCACGTAGGGGTGTGTGTTGTTTGCGCCGAATGTCATGTCAGACCTTCTTCGTTGTTTCGTTCGAATCGTCGTGTTGGGGATACATCGTCATCTTGTGGTCGATCATCGCCAATGCGTTCTCGAGGCCGGCGACCTGTTGTCGAACGAGATCTCGATGCTCGATCAGCATTGCGTAGCGCTCAGGCTCGGTCTTGGAACCCTGTTCGCCGAGGTCGCAGTATCGGCGCAAGTCCTGAATCGTCATACCGGTATCGCGGAGGCATCTCAACACCTGAACCCACAGAACATCGTCTTGGCTGTAGCGGCGATGACCACTATCGGCACGCGACACGTCCCGGAGCAATTCTTCACGTTCGTAGTAGCGGAGCGTGTCGATGGAGACGCCGGTGCGCGCCGACATTTCGGCTGGCGTCAATTCGATGTTCGTTGTGTTGCCCATAGGACCATTCAACTACCTGGAGCGCACTCCAGGTCAAGGAACGTTCGGAAGTGCTGTTTGTGAGCGGTCCGACAACGTTGGGCGTAGCCCTATTACCTACCGACCATGATGGGAGCGGTAGTTCTCGATGAGGGCGTTTGTTGAGCTGTCGTGGGCGAGGCTTACATCGCTCTCGGAGAGCTCTGGGATGATCGCCTTGGCGAGCACCTTGCCGAGCTCGACTCCCCATTGGTCGAAGCTGTTCACGCCCCAAATCACGCCTTGGGTAAACGTGCGATGCTCGTAGAGGGCAACGAGTTGGCCAAGAACGAACGGAGTGAGCCTCGGTGCCATGAACATATTGCTTGGGCGGTTGCCGGGGAACGTCTTGTGCGAGACCAGATCTTCGGCAACGCCTTCGGAGCGAACCTCGTCGCCGCTCTTGCCAAAGGCAAGTGCTTCGGCCTGGGCGAACAGGTTCGCCATCAGCGCGTCGTGATGATCGATCGTGTCGAAATCTGTCTCGTAGAAGCCAATGAAGTCGGCCGGGATCGGCGTAGTTCCCTGATGGATCAACTGGTAGAAGGCGTGCTGTCCGTTCGTGCCGGGCTCACCCCACACGATTGCGCCGGTGTCATAGTCGACCGTATTGCCGTCGAGGGTGGTCTGCTTGCCGTTGCTCTCCATATCGAGTTGCTGGAGGTACGCAGGGAAGCGGTCCAGGAGCTGGGAGTAGGGGAGTACGGCATGGGTGGGATAGCCCAAGAAGTTGCGATAGTACACGCCGATGAGTCCCAGAAGCGCAGGTACGTTCTCGGCGAGAGGTGTGTCACGGAAGTGCACATCCATGTGGTGAAAACCAGACAGCATGTCTCGGAAGTGATCCGGGCTGGTCGCCAACATGAGCGAGAGGCCGATCGCCGAGTCCACGGAGTAGCGGCCGCCGACCCAATCCCAGAACCCAAACATGTTGTCGGTGTCGATGCCGAACGCTGCAACGCCTTCTGCGTTGGTTGAGAGCGCAACGAAGTGCTTTGCGACAGCCGATTCATCGGCGCCCAAACCATCGAGCAACCATTGGCGAGCGCTGTTCGCGTTGGCGAGCGTTTCGAGTGTGGTGAAGGTCTTCGAAGCAACGATAAACAGCGTTGTTGCAGGGTCGATTCCTTGCAATGCCTGATGCAGGTGCGTGCCGTCGACGTTCGAAACGAAACGGGCTTCGATCATGTCATGTCGGTATGCCATGAGGGCTCGGTATGCCATATATGGGCCGAGATCGGATCCACCGATGCCGATGTTGACCACGGTGCGGATGCGTTCTCCGGTGTGGCCGGTCCACTCACCCGATTGCACGCGGTTCGTGAACTCGGCCATGTGGTCGAGCACGCCGTGAACGTCGGCTACCACGTCTTGGTCGTCGACCACGAGGTCGGCGTTGGACGGCAGACGAAGTGCCGTGTGCAGC
>CAZHUR010000345.1:0-3589 GCA_964535395.1 uncultured Acidimicrobiales bacterium | reverse complement strand
GGTTCGGTCTGTTCAAACTCGTCGACGAACGGCTGCTGATTGCACGAGCCAACGGTGAGTGCAACAGCGCCGGGCTCGCTTCGAAATGCTTCGATCACGTCGGCCCGGTTCCGCAAGCCGTTGAGCCACAGGGCCGAAACTACCACGACGACGAGCGCCACGATGAGTGTGAGAGTCCGCCGAGAAGAAGCCGCTCGGCGCGTTTGAGATGTCGGAGTCGGGTCGATATCCACAGTTCTACTACGAGCGTCAGAGGCTAGAAGTTCCCCATGCCGGGCTGTCCCCCAGAGTATTAAGAACCTCGACATGGATCTGACCAAAATATCTGGCAAGATGGTAAGTGCCGTAAGTCACGGCTTCTTTATGAGGGGGTTAAGCAAATGCGAAGCAGAGTTGGCCTAGCGCTTGCAGCTGGCTTGTTTATGGCAGCCTGTTCCGGCGGCTCAGGGCTCTCCGCGGATGCGGGAGAAGATTTCGCTGTTTCGGTTGGTGAAGCACCAGAGTTTGTTGCGTGCGATTCCACCGGCGATATCTCGAATTACGAATGGACTATCTCGGCTGCGCCAGAGGCTCGTCCCGAGTCTGTTGGACAGGAGCTTCGGGCGGTCATGGCCGACTGCAGTTTCGTCCTCGAATCGCAGATGGTGCTCGACGACGTTGGTGAGTGGACGATCGATCTAACCATCACCGATGGCACCGACACGGCAACCGATCAGGTCGTGGTAACCGTCAACCCATAGACAGCTACGGTTCGGCGACGATCCAGCCTCGGCTTTGGAGTTCAGCTGCGAGTTCCTGGTCGGAGAATTTTCTGAGTCCCTTGCTCGACGGTGATGACGGCTTTGCCTTCACGACCGGAGCGATGCTCTCCTCTTCAATCTCCACGCGCTCTTGCAACATGACGATGTACTCGTCTGCTTCGTCGCGGGTGAACTTGCCGCCAGCCTGGCGCTGCGAGAAGTCCATCTGATAGCGAGCTTCTTTGAAGCTCTCGAAGCCAGCTGCCATGAGCAGGTCGAGAAGTTCGTCGATTTGTTTGTGGCCCGCGGGAGGCCCGGCCGCTTGTCCAAATGCCATGGGGCCAGTCTGCCCTACGACTATGACGAAGGCAGCGCTGCGGTGATGGAGATTTCGACCAGAAGCGTCGAGCGTGCCATGTGAGCCTCAACACAGGCGCGGGCTGGGGCGTGACCGGTTGGCACCCAGTCATTCCACACCTCGTTCATCAGCGCGAAGTGGTTGTCGATATCACGAAGCCAGATCGTTGCCGAGAGTAAGTGCTCTCGGTCGGTGCCGGCTTCGGCGAGAGCATCGTCGATGCGGGCGAGAGTCGATCGTGTCTGGTCTGAGATGTCAGCATCCGGATCTTCGGCAACGTGTCCGGACAGATATACAACACCACCGTGGATCACGACCTTGCTGGCTCGTTCGGTCGTGTGTAATCGAGTGATTTCCATGGCGACAACTTATCTGGTGGTTCGACCCATTTTTCGCGGAACTTTTTGGCCCCACGTGCCGTAGAAGAACCATGGCCATCATGGATACGAAGAACAACGAACCGCTGATCCCCTTTCTGCAGCCCGTCTGGACGTTCCGCGCATCGCTCAACGAAGTCCTCGTCGACGCAATGGGAGAGGACTCGCACCGACGAAGTGCTCGCCTGCTCTTGTACTCAGCGGCCGTGATCTCGGGCATGGCCCGCTTTCTGGGCGGCAGCGCGTTCTCGGGCGGAATCGAACTCGTCCTCTCGCTAGTACTCGCCGGTGCAGTGCTCCGCGTCGTCGAGCCGATCATCAAGTTTCGACACGACATGAAGTACCCGGAGATCGCAGTGACTCCATACATTGGAATCCTCGGGTTGGTGATCAAACTGATCGTCGGCATTCGGGTGTACGCAGCGCTTAACGCGGTCGTCCGTTTTGGTGAGGTTGCGCAAGGCTTTGGCACACTGGTCGCGTTGGTGTTGTTCCAGATGGCGATGGTTGTCGTCCTCGATGATGGCGAGCGTCCGCTCCGTCGCGTGCTTGTCCCGGTGCACTAGCCCAACAGCGTTGCCTGCAGTGGCTCTAGGCAGTGGCTCTAACCAATAGGGTTACATCAGTAACTTTCCGGGAGGGTCAGAGTGGCCGGCGAACGAAACAAAGTCAGCGTCACCGTCGAATCGACAGCCGACCAGGACGTGATCTTCGACTTGCTCGCCGACGGCTCGACCTGGCCCGACTGGTCGCCGATTGGTTCGTTCCGGTTAGCTGCCGAAGCTCCCGCCGGCGGTGAGGGTGTTGGCGCAGTTCGCATTTTTCGGTCCGGACCTTTTACCCAGTACGAGGAGGTTGTTCGGGTCGATGCTCCCAACGTGTTCGGCTACACACTGGTCAAGTCGAAGACGCTCCATGTGCGTGAGTATGAAGTGGAGGTCTCCCTCGCCTCCGAAGGTGACGGCACCGAGATCACGTGGGCTGGTTCGTTTGTGCCGTTGTTCCCGGGCACCGGCGGGCTCTGGGAAGGCATCATCGAGAAGTTCTACACCCAGTTCGCCGAAGGACTAGCTCGCCACGCCGAGCAGCTTGCGAGCTGACATTTCATCGATACGGGCCCAGGGAGCGCTTCCGCTGACTATTTCCGATCGGCGGAATCGTTAGGCCCGATACAGGGTTCGCATTCTTATGGCCACCACGAAACCAAAAGTTCTCACCGCGTCTACATTCGACGATGCAATCGCCGATCACCGAGTTGTCCTCGTTGATTTCTGGGCGACCTGGTGTGGTCCGTGCAAGTCGATGGCTCCTGATCTACAGCAGCTTGCTACAGAGGTGCCCGACGATGTGCTCGTGGCCAAGGTCGACGTCGATAAGCAAAAGAAGCTCGCCGAACGCTTCGGTGTGCAGTCGATGCCGACGATGATGACCTTCGTCGATGGCGAATATCGCGACACCTACGTTGGTGCCACGCCGCTAGCCGGTCTACGGGCCATGCTCGCCGAAGCCGATAAGCCAAAGCGGAAGGGCTTCCTCCGAAGCCTCCTCGGCGGCTAGTTCTAGGCGACGTCGCCGTCGATGGACTCTCGGATCAGATCTGCATGCCCGCAATGGCGAGCGTATTCCTCGATCATGTGAATCAAGATCCAACGAAGACTCCACGGCTGGCCGTCTCGACCGACCGCCTTTGACAGCTGGTCGAGGCTTTTGGTCGCCTCGGTTCGCCTCCGTGAATCTTGTACTGCGTGATCGAACAGCTCATAGAGCTGTTCGGTGGTGAGCGACTCCGACAGTGTCATCTCCGCATCGCGGTCTTCATCGAAACTGATTTCAAAGTCGTCGGTCTTCCATGGTGGTCCGTAGCCCTCGTCGTCGAGTCGGTTCTGAAACCAGTTCTGCTCGACCATGGCCATGTGACCAATCAGGGCAGCAAGCGAGAGGCGCGACGGAGCGAGCCTCAGCCTCATCTGATCGTCGGATAGACCGTTGGCTCGATCGAGAAGCGCCGCTCGGTAGTAATCGAGAAACGCTGTTAGCAGTTCTCGTTCATCGCCAGCGTTCGGAATTGCCGGGAGGGCAGGTCGGCTCGTCATGGCCGAACCCTAGCCCTGAAT
>CAZHUR010000344.1:0-3598 GCA_964535395.1 uncultured Acidimicrobiales bacterium | reverse complement strand
TTGTTCTTTTTCTCCTTCTCGTCGCAGTGGTTGGGCCGTCCGGGCTCTTCCAGGCGCTGCTGATCCTTGGCATCTCCACGTCGGTCTCGGTCCTGACGAGCATCTCGCTGGCGGTTGTGGCCACGAACATGCGCGTGCGCGGTGGCGGCGAGTACTTTCTGATTTCGCGCACGCTTGGCATCGAGTTCGGCGGTGCGGTCGGAGTGGTGCTCTACTTGGCGATCTCGGTGTCGATTGCGTTTTATGCGATCGGTTTCGCTGAAGCAGTGGCCACCGCTCTCGGATGGACGAGCGCCTTGGCCATCCCTGGAATTGCGGCACTGCTTGTATTGGCGCTTGTGGCTGTCGCCGCGATCGGAGCCGACCTTGCAACTCGCCTCCAATTCCTCGTCATGGCTCTGCTTATCTTGGCACTTGCCTCCTTCTTCATTGGGGCCGTCGGCGATTTCGACGCCGGGCAGTTTGCCGAGAACACCACGAGCGGAACCGGAGACAAGGGGTTCTGGGAGGTCTTTGCGATCTTCTTTCCCGCGGTGACCGGCTTTAGCCAGGGCGTTGCTATGTCGGGCGATCTTCGCAACCCGTCGAAGTCGATCACCAGCGGAACGTTCCTTGCGGTGGGTGTATCGACCCTGATCTACGTTTTGGTGATCATCCTGATTGCAGGAGTTGCACCCGCACGGACCCTCGTCGACGACACGACGACCGTGATGGGCGACTTCTCTCTTGTTGGCTGGACGATGCTGGTCGGTGTGCTGGCGGCAACCCTGTCGTCAACTCTTGCGTCGGCATTGGGCGGACCTCGCGTGCTGCAACGTCTCGGCGAAGATCGCGTACTCCCTCGGCTCGAGTTCTTCGAGAAGGGTGCGGGCGTTGGGAACAACCCCCGTCGGGCGCTGGCGCTGTCGGCTCTCATAGCTTTCATCACGGTCGCTGCTGGCGACCTCAACGCAATCGCCCCGATCATCTCGATGTTCTTCCTCGCCAGCTACGGCCTTATCAACTACGCCACGTATTACGAGATTCGCGCAGGCGGAACGGGCTTTCGGCCAACCTTCAAGTGGTTCGACAAACGCTTGAGCCTCGCCGGTGTCCTCATGTGCGGCATCGCGATTCTCGCCATCAACCCCATCACGGGTCTTGTTGCAGCGTTGATCTTCGTCGCGCTGTTCAACTACCTGCGTAACCGAGATACCCCAGACCGCTGGGTCGACAGTTCGGGCAGCTATCACTTCACCCAAGCGCGCGAACACTTGCAGGCAATCGGCGACGAACCAGCAAGTAACCGTGACTGGCGTCCGAGCATCTTGGTCTTCGTGCCCCGAGACCCAGACAGACGCCGCCACATGGTTCAGATGGCGTCGTGGCTCGAGGGTGACTCGGGCTTTCTGACAGCGGTTCGCATGGTCGAAGGAAGCGGGTTGCGACTGCGTCAGCGAGTAGACGAGATCGAAGCAGATCTCACCCACGAAGTTGCTGACTTTGCCCACGGCCACTTCGCTCGAGCTGTGCTCGTAGAAGACCTCGAGGTGGGTGTGCAAACCTTGGTTCAGTCGCACGGCCTCGGAAGCGTCAGCCCGAACATGGCTATCTTCGGCGTTCGCGATTTGCGCGGCACCGACGAGGACCAAGAAGCCTACGGACGCATGCTTCAGGGCTGCGTTCGCTTCGGCACCAACGTTGCGGTGATCGACGTTAACTCCGAAGCGTGGCGCCGCTTCGAAGATACGCCTCCCAAGGAGCGCACGATTTCGCTGTGGTGGTCCGATGACCAGGTTGGTAAGTTCATCACTTTGCTTGGATGGCTGTGTACGCGTCACAAAGATTGGCGCGACGCGAAGATGACCGTGTTTGTGCCCAAAGCCGCCGATGCCGATCACGTTCGTGAGGTGCTCCAAGCGGGCCGTATCGATGCTGAGGTCGTTGAGGTTGAGGAGACCGCAGCGTCCTTTGCCGAAGCAATGGGTGGCGCAACGATGGCAATGGCTCCGTTGCGAGTAAAGCGGGGCAAGGCAATCGGCCCCTTTGAAACACCGCTCGGCATGCTCCTCGAAAGCCTCCCACTCGCCGTGATGGCACTAGCGACCGAGGAAGTCGGCATTGATGCCGAGGCCGACGACGGTGGCTACGCCGAATACGCAAAGGCGGTAGAGGCAGCCGAGGCCGCCAAGAAGTGGGCAGCCGAACTTGATGGCGAAGCTGCAATGCTCATGGTGAAGGTGGAGACGGTTCGAGGCGAACTCGACGACCTGCGCGAGTCAGACCCCGCCGCTAGTACCGAGAGCCTTGAGGGTTATCTCAACGACACAGATAGTGAAGCCCGTGCTGCGTACCGCCGATATGTCGACGCTCGTTCACGTTGTCGAGTACTCGAACAGCGAGTTGAGGAGCTCGATCCTGATCGGCAACTCTATTCTGCCGATCCATCGATTTGGCAGAGTGCTTCAGGTGGACGTCGAAGTACCGATTAGGGTCTTAGACAAGATAGAGAAGAAGGATGAGACATGGCCGGTGGCCTAGTTGGATTGCTCGATGACGTGGCAGCGCTCGCCAAGCTCGCAGCTGCCTCTGTCGACGATGTTGGAGTGGCCGCAGTAAAGGCAAGCGCCAAGGCCGCTGGCGTTGTTGTCGATGACGCCGCAGTTACCCCCGCGTACGTTCAGGGTTTGGCTGCCGAACGAGAGCTTCCGATCATCAAGAAGATCGCAACCGGCTCTCTCAAGAACAAGATGTTGTTCATTCTCCCCGTCGTGTTGATCTTGAGTGAGTTCCTCCCTGATGCAATCAACATCATCTTGATGTTCGGCGGCGGATTCCTTTGCTACGAAGGCGCTCACAAGATCATCCACAAGCTTCAAGGACACGAGGACAAAGACCACGGCGCTCCCGCAGTGCTACAGGGACCTGAAGCCGAGGAAAAGACCATCGCTGGTGCTGTGCGGACCGACTTCATCCTGTCCGCCGAGATCATGGTCATCTCTTCGAAGGCGTTGCTCGAACAAGATGGCGCCGCCGACTCTGGCCTTGTACAACAGGGTTTCACGCTCGCTGCGATCGCAATTCTTATTACCGTTGTCGTCTACGGGGCAGTCGGGTTGATCGTCAAGATGGACGACATCGGCCTCGCTATGACTCGCCGAGACGACGAGGCGTCGCAGAAGACCGGAGCAGCGCTCGTCTCCGCAATGCCGGTGTTGCTCAAGTGGCTCACGATTATCGGAACCGCCGCCATGCTCTGGGTCGGAGGCCACATCATCCTCGCTGGAACTCACGGATCGCCCATAAATTGGGATGGCCTGTACGGCCCAGTTACCGACTTTGAAGAATGGCTGGGCGGTTCTCCCGTCCTGGGCGGTCTCCTCGCGTGGCTCGGGAACACCATCGCCTCAGGGGTCCTCGGTTTCATCATCGGTGCAGCTATCTACGCTGTTGTATCGGGCGTCAAGCGCAATGATCACGAAACCGCTGCGGCTCACTGACGTTGGTGATTAGGCGATCCTGGAGTCTCGGCGCGCTGGCGCTTCTCTCGGTGGCATGTTCCTCGCCCGAACCCGAATTGGTCGTGAACGTCTTCGCAGCGTCATCACTTACCGATGTG
>CAZHUR010000343.1:0-3598 GCA_964535395.1 uncultured Acidimicrobiales bacterium | reverse complement strand
CTCCACAACGACATGAAGTTCCGTTGTCACGAACGTAACCGAACCAGCGATTGGAGGTTCAGACGCATCGAGTTCAACAAAGCCTCCGGCCTCATCAAGGTTGGCGTGCGCCAAGCTGTTAGCGACGAAGGCAAGAGTTGTTTCGCCCGTGTCGAGCTCACCGTAGTCGCCCTCCGGAGTAACCATCTTCTGGCGAAATCCGAAGGCGTTGGTATAAAAGTCGACCGACGCCTTCACGTTCTCGACGTTGAAGATGACGTATCCAAGACTGACCATTTGAGACTCCAAGTGTTGCGTTGCGCAAATGGTAGAGCTGACCTGCGACAGCCTAATGTCGGATATATCAGGAAACGTGAAAGGCCTTCAAGGAGAGCGCAGTGAATCGACTCGAACGCCTCTACGCCGTCAATGAAGCGATACGCCGTTCATCCCCAAATCCCGTCAGCGCAGCAGAGCTAGCAACACAGTTCGGCGTGTCTCGCCGAACCATCGAACGCGACCTCAACTCGCTACGCCACGCAGGAGCGCCCCTCTTCGCCGAACGCGGGCGATTGGGTGGACACCGAACTCTGGAAGATCCAAAGAAGGTCGTACTGACACTCAGCGACAAGGAAGTCACCGCTCTAATCATTGCTCTCGCCGCCAGCGGCCCAGACCTTCCGTATAGCCATGCAGGGCGTGCAGCAGTCGGCCGGCTCCTCGATGTACTTCCTGATCCCACTCGAATAGCTGTTGAAGAACTTCGCTCCAAGGTAAGGACACAAGTCGCAGAGACATCGTCACTCGACCTGCAATCCAGACACGCGCTCGAAGCAGGCGTGCAACAGGGTTCTGTGGTCAACCTCGTGTACCAAGACCAACATGACACCCGGACCGAGCGCGCCGTCGACCCAGTCGGCTTCCTACGTAAACAAGAAGCGTGGCTCCTGATTGCATGGTGTCACCTGCGAAATGACGGGAGAGTGTTTCGCTTCGACCGCATCCAATCGGCTCGGGCCACCTCAAAGAAGGCCGCAACCCACGACCTAGAGGTAGCCCTTGGCTGGTTGCCCTATAGTGTCGAACGAGTCTGAACAACCCGCAGCTCCAGCACGCATAATCCAGATTAATCACGCTAGGAGCTGCTAGATCACGCGGGTTGATCGAGCACGAGGTCAAACTGATTCGATGGCATAATCTCGTTGAAGTAGTGGTCCTCGGCCTCCGAAAAGAGCGCTTCCCATTTACTTCGGTATGCCTCACCTTCTCGTGCCAAAAGCTGTGCTCGACGAATGTTCCTCGGTGGATCGAGCAGAACTAGCCGATCAAGCACCGAATGCAGTTCCGGCCGACAGCTGTATGCCCCTTCAAGCAAGACGAGCGGGTGGGCGAAGGTTTCGATCGACTTGCCTGAGAGACGTGCTTCATCGCTGTCCCAATCGTCAGTCTCCCAGTCGAATGCAGCCCACCTGACTTGGCCGTCTGACCGAAGACTCTCCAGTACTCGGCGTTGTCTGGCCCAATCGATGCCGTTTGCCACGATCTCCGGCGCAGATCGACCTGCCCAAGATTCGAGGCTGCCGCCACCGTAAAACTCGTCTCCTTGAATTACTGATACGTCGAGGTCTAGGTCATGGGACAACACCGCAGCGATCGTCGACTTTCCAGCCCCGCTTGGGCCGTCGAGGCCGACGAAAAGGGGCTCGTTGCGACCTGCAAGATGCGCCCGTAGCCAGGCAACGAGACGATCCTTGTTCATGTCTTCGAACTTAGTACGCTCCCACAATCCGGTTCGCCAAAATCTCACGGGTTCGCCAACTTGGTGAGACACTTTCGCCAATCGCGTGAGAATTCGCCAACTAGCGTGAGATCGGACATTTACATGTACACAGCCGTTGATATTTCAAGGTTGCATACCATGCGTAACTTTACATAACGTATATTTCCGGCGTTTATCGCAATCGGTACGAGGTGGCCGCTACGTCGCTGGGGTGAAGACTTCTTCCATCATCGCTGGCACGTCCACACCGGCGAGTATTCCGATGGCGACGAGAACAGCAATCACTGCAAGGACCGAAACGGCGATTACGGCGAGCGCTCGCGCGACACGAGGCTCTCGAATCGGGATGGCGGCCTTCATAAAGCTGGCTTTCGCCAAAGTTAGTACTCGTCGTCACGCCAAAGGTGATCATCCTCGTAGATGATCTTGCCTTGTTCGCACGCGTCGGCGAACCACGCTAGATAGCCCCGAAACGAGTCCGCCAACAGCCACTCCATGTTGTCCCCGCTCGCATACAACCACAGTTGCGAATCAGCCTCACGTGAGTCAACGGACTTCACATACGCCACGTCGGGGCCTAGCTGCATTATCGGGATCAGACCTACTCCGCCATCGGGGCGGTGGCCCATCGTGGCCATCTCGACCTCAGAAGCGTCAAGTGACAGCCAGTCGTACTTTAGGACCCCTGCGCGGGCGATCTCACCATCGTGCACCAGCCATGCCTCGCGCACCGAACATGGAGCCGTCACCCCTAGGCGCTCTTCCCATTCTGCGATCCGCTCCGCAGTCGCCGGCGGATTCAGCTGCTCCAGTAGTGCCGGCACATTCTTCGAAAGCCACGCCTTGATTCGGGCTAGGTACGCCGACATCGGAGTCGAGCCGCCGTCGCCTGCGACATACGAGCCCGAGTCCTCAACCCAATCGATTTTGGTCGGCCCTTCGGTGGGGCTGAAGAGTTGACCGTCGAAGCCTGGCTCATCGGGCCACAGCAAGGTCGGGACGCCTCTGATCGCAGACAGCTCGTGGTAGTACTGGATCGCTGGGGCTTTGTCGGGCCAGATCACAAGGCGAACACGAGCGACGTGTCCGCCTAGCGAGTCCGCCATTGCCACTCCGAGTGAAAGCGCGAGAGCACGCGCTGTCATGTTCTTCGAATCGACACGAACTGGCTCAGAGCCGTTCCGAACACGCGGCATCCTCGTCACTCCACCGTCGCGGAATTCGAACAACAAGTGAGCTTCTGTCCATGGCGCGTCGCCCCTGGCTAGTTCCTCGCGGCAAAGATCGACAATCGTTGCCGAGGCCGATTCGACGGCGTGGCCGAGTTCGCTTATTCGGGAGTGCTGGTTCACGGAATGACCTTCCCTCTCCGATGGTCGCGCGTTTTGGATCTCCGGGTTTACTTGCCAAAGACTTCGTCGGCGTAGATCAGTCTATTTGCAGTGTCGGGATCGATGATCACGCTCTCGTTATCGAGACCATTCGCTACCTGCGTGAGGAACGCTGCGAACGAGACCTAGTAGAGCCACCTACATGAACGCGAACATCACCGTCTTGTCGGCCTTGTAGGCGTCGACGATGAGCGCTCGAAGTGCCTTTGTGGACTCGACAAGCCAGTCCTCATCATCTGGCGTAGGCACCGGTCCTAGTTCTTCTCCGAACACTGCGTCCTTGAATCTGGCGCGAACCGTGTAGGTATCAGTGCTGAGGCTGGCGGGTTGAAGTCAGCGGCAAGCTCTGAGCCGTGGCTCTCCAACCAAGCTCCTATCTGATCAAGTGATGCGGCAGGGCTTGTTCTGGTCCGCTCGGAATGTGTGGCGGACCATCCAGTCTCTCTAC
>CAZHUR010000342.1:0-3630 GCA_964535395.1 uncultured Acidimicrobiales bacterium | reverse complement strand
AAGTACTACGACATGACCACCGAGGACGGAACGCCGTATTGGCATATTGCGCTCATGCACCTCGATTCGCTGGCCAGCACAGTGCTGCAAACGTGCGCGTATTGGGGCAATGACGACCAGTGCACCTTCTGTGGCATTGGTGTGTCGCTCGATTCGGGCAGCACGATCAAGGTAAAGCGTCCCGAACAGCTCGCCGAAGTTGCCGTCGCTGCAAAGAAGTATGACGGTGCCGTCGATGTCACGCTGACCACAGGATCCACCTATGGACGCGACCGTGGTGCGCTCTACATCGGCAAGTGTGCAAAGGCGGTCAAGGACGCCTCCGGGCTGCCCGTCGAGGTGCAGTTCGAGCCACCTGAAGACCTCTCGGTGATCGACAAGGTT
This sequence comes from uncultured Acidimicrobiales bacterium, assembly GCA_964535395.1. Classification (GTDB taxonomy): domain Bacteria; phylum Actinomycetota; class Acidimicrobiia; order Acidimicrobiales; family SHLQ01; genus SHLQ01. Next base: position 3,246 of record CAZHUR010000342.1, on the reverse strand, counting down.
CACGACATGGGAGCGGACTCGCTCGGGATCCACGTCGAAACGTTCGATCCAGCGGTGCTCGAACGAATTGCGCCACCAAAGGCCCGCACCGGGATCGAGCGCTACTTCGAGACCTGGGAGTACGCGGTAGAGCGCTTCGGCGAGGGCCAGGTCAGCACCTACGTCATCCTCGGCATGGGAGAAGACCCTGACCTCATCGTCGAGGGTTGCAAGCGCGCGGTCGATATTGGCGTCTACCCGTTCATCGTGCCGCTGCGCCCTGTGCCGGGCAGTCTGATGGCCGACGTGACGCCACCGACCTCGGAATACACCGATCGCATTGCTCGCCAAGTCGCTCCGTACTTGGTCGAACGAGGGCTCACCGCCGACAAGGTGATGGCAGGTTGTGCCCGCTGCCAGGCGTGTTCGCCACTCGGCGCTATCGAGCAGTCGATCCAGCTCGGCAAGAGCAGCGGTCGCAAGATGATTCCTGTGATGGGTAGCTGAGAGTTCCTCTATGTCGCGCACTCACTGCTGGACTGTCACCGACGGCTCCACCTCGCATCACCTGGCGATTCGACACAGTGTTTTTGTAGCCGAGCAAGGTCTCATGACCATGACCGATGTCGACGATTGGGATCGCGATCCAGCCACGATTCACGTGCTCGCAGCACGGGGCGACGAGATCGCTGGCACAGTGCGCCTGTACCACCTCGGAAACGGCCGCTGGAAGGGTGACCGTCTCGCCGTGGTCAAGGGTCATCGAATCTCCTCGGTAGGTGCCGACCTCGTGCGCTACGCCGTCGCCACCGCATCGGCGGCTGGAGGTTTAGAGATGGAAGCGAGCGTGCAGGCGCGCAACTCACGTTTCTTCGAGCGCCTGGGCTGGGCCCGTGACGGTGAGGTGGGTCCTTACTTCGGCATGCCGCATCAACCGATGCTCATCAGCCTGTCGAACGTGGTTCCGATCGCCCCAGAACCCAGCACCGAAGCGGTGTTACGCCTCCAGGCCGACGACATGTCCGCGAACCCTCTCCTCATCTGCGCCTGATACTCAGGGCGCAGCGCTCCAAAGGCCGGTGACGGCTTCTGTTTCGAAGTCGATGAGTTGAGCTGCATCGCTCTCGTGGGTGATCCTTAGGACCGAGTCCTCTGCGACCTCTCCGACGGCTGCACACGTGAGGTCGTTTTCTTCGAAAATGTTGATGCAGTTCTGTGCCTGGTCGGGTTCTGCTGTGAACCAGAACGCATAGCTCGGGAAACAGATCAGCCATTTAAGAAAGTCGGTGTCGGCTGGTGTGGGCATTGCTCCGAGGTCGATGCTCGCTCCGAGCCCTTTGAACTCGAGGAGCATGGCTAGCGACCCGAGCGCGCCGGCCATCGACACATCCTTGGCTGCCACCGCTGCACCGGCGGAGGCGACTTTCGCCGGTACGCGCACATCGCGATCGAACCGACCTGCCTGATTGTCGATCGAGGTAAAGAAGGGGAAGTCTTCTCGCATCACGCCATCGAGAAAACAGGCGAATAGAACCGTCTGACCCGGAGCGACGTTGGCCATCGACAGCACGTTCTCTGTGTGGCCAACAGCAAACGCCGACACCGAAGTTGGTCCCTCTTGTTGGGTGGTGTGGCCACCAACGATCGGTACGTCATACATGGCCGACGCATCGACCATGCCCCTCATTACTTCGCCCGCTGTGTCCTTTGGGCCTACCACGGTGTTGACGATGCCCAGCGGCACTCCACCCATCGCGGCAACGTCGTTTACATTGGCGAGAACAGCTGCGATACCCGCTCCGTGAGGGTCGCCTTCGACGAAGGGGGGCGACAGCGCTTCACCGCAAACGACGATCTTGCGATCTTCGGCGTGAACGATTGCACCGTCGTCACCGGGCCCATGAATTGGATCCGACGGATCAAAATAGTCGCGGACCTGAGAGATCGGAAGCTTGTTGGTGAAGCCGCCATACCGGCGAACCTCTTCGGCGATGGTGGCGAGCGAGTAACCGTGGATTCCTGAGGCGCTTTCCATTGCCGTATCGTATAGTAAACATTCGGTCAAACAACAAGGCTTCGATCATGACGAGTACACCTCATCCAACGGTGGTTCTCCCCACCGAAATCAACGTCGTGAACATCGGCCTGCCGCTCTTTGAACAGTCGGTCCGCGATCAGGGTGCAGGGGCAGTGAACGTCGACTGGCGAATCCCAGGCGGCGGCGATGCCAAGGTCGTAAGCGCACTCGCTCGCCTGTTTGGCCCTCATGGCCAGGCTATAGACGAAGCAAATGCGGAGGTTGTTCGTCGACTCGACAGCGGCGTGCCGATGCTGACCTCGATCGACCGTGCAGGCTCGGTGATCCCAGGACTCGACGACCGCATGGTTCTGCATTGTGGTCCCGCGATTGCCTGGGACCAGATGCCCAATCCGCTCCAGCGTTCGATCCAAGCTGTCATCGTGGCTGAGGGTTGGGCCGACGACGTCGCGGCGGCTGCCCAGTTGGCTGCGGCGGGCGAGGTCGCTCTCGGTCCAGCGAACGAGCACTCGACCGTCGTTCCGATGGCAACTGCGCTCGGCCCGTCCGCTCCGGTCTACATCGTCGTCAACGAAGCGGGGTCCACGGTTGCCTACTCGACGATCAATCAGGGTGCCGGCGAAGTTCCTTGGTTTGGGGTTGACAGCGAGGCTGCGATCGAGCGCCTTCGTTTCCTCAACGACTCGGTCGGCCCGGTTCTCGGCGCAGCGATCGAATCGAAGGGCCCGATCGACGCGTTCTCACTGGCCGCCCAGGGCGTGCCAATGGGAGATGACGTGCACCTGAGGGTGCAGGCAACAACGAACCTGTTGTTGCGAGATCTCTTGCCGCACCTCGTTCGCTCGAGCCACCCCGACGCGGTCGAGGTCGCTGACTTTCTCAGCGCGAACCACCTGATGTTTCTCAATGTGGCGATGGCTTCAGCGAAGTCGCTCGTGATGTGGGCGGGCGAAGTGCCCAACTCCAGCGTGGTCACGACCATGGCGCGCAATGGGGCAACCTACGGGATCCGGCTTCCGGGCCAGGATGATCGTTGGTTCATCACCGACTCACCGCCTGTACAAGATGCGCTCTACTACCCGGGTCAGGGACCCGAAACGAGTGCCCCCGACATTGGTGACAGTGCGGTGCTCGAACTCGTCGGCCTCGGGGGTCCTGCCGCAGCGAACTCCCCGGCGGTAGCAGGCTTCCTCGGTGGCCACATGTCCGACGCCATTGCGGCGACCCGC
>CAZHUR010000341.1:0-3632 GCA_964535395.1 uncultured Acidimicrobiales bacterium | reverse complement strand
GGTCATCATCGATACGTTCTTGCGCATCTCGCCGCCGACGGGGAAGCCCTTCAAATACCAGCTCGTGTGCTTTCGGAAGTCTCGTGTGCCGCGGTCGGTGCCGAGCCACGCGGTGAGTAGGTCGAGGTGGGTGACCATGATGTCGACCACCTCGTGAAGCGATGGTGCAGCGGTGATCTCTTTACCGCCAAGGCCTTCGGCGAGTTCACGGAACAACCACGGTCGCCCCAGGCAACCTCGGCCGATGACGACTCCGTCACAGCCGGTCTGTTGCATCATCGCAACGGCATCGGAGGTTTCCCAGATGTCGCCGTTGCCGAGTACCGGAATGGACGTGACGTGCTGTTTCAGCTCGCCGATTGTTTCCCAGCGGGCGTTTCCCGAGTAAGCCTGCTCGGCGGTGCGAGCGTGCAACGCAACAGCCGAAGCCCCTTCGTCTTCGGCAATCTTGCCGGTGTCGAGCATCGTGATGTGGTCGTCGTCGATGCCGATTCGGAACTTTAAAGTGACGGGGATTCCCTCAGCGTTGGACACCATTGCTCGCACGATGTCTCGCAACAGAACGTGTCGCCATGGAAGCGCACTGCCTCCGCCGTGTCTGGTGACCTTCGGGACCGGACAGCCCAAGTTCATGTCGATGTGATCGACCTGCCCTTCGCTCACGAGCTTCTTTACGGCCTCGCCAATCCAGTACGGATCGGTGCCGTAGAGCTGAATGCTGCGCGGAGTTTCGTCCTCGGCGAACTTCGCCGAGTGCAGCATCTTCTGGTGACCTTCGATCAGGGCACGAGCCGTGATCATCTGGTTGACGTACAACCCGCCACTGGCGGTCGTTGCATCGCCGGGCGCCGGAGTGGTGTCGTCGTGGGCCATCTCGTTGCCGAAGCGGCGGCAGAGCGTCCGGTATGGCGCGGTTGTGACACCGGCCATCGGCGCAAGCACGACGGGAGGGCTGACCGTGATCGGCCCAATCTTCAGCTCGGTAGGTAACGAATCCATGGGTCTCCAGTGTGCCGTGGATCGTTCCTTGAGTGAACTACGGTGATCAGATGATCGAAAAGTTTGAGTTCACCGGCGCAGATGCTGCCGCCGACATCAAACAAAAATATGGCTTCGAAGGTGACCTTCTCGACATCTTCGCCACCAATGAAGGCCCCATTGTTCATAAGTGGCATCACTACATGCCGCTCTACGACCGGTACTTCTCGCCGTTTCGTGGCACGGACTTCCGCTTCCTTGAGATCGGTGTTGCTAAGGGTGGGTCGCTGCAAATGTGGCGGCGATACTTCGGGGACGCTGCCACGATCACCGGCATCGACATCGACCCAGCGTGTGCCCAGTTCGACGGCCAGGCTGGGAACGTGCGAATCGGGTCCCAGGATGATCCCGAGTTCCTGAAGTCAGTCGTCGAAGAAATGGGCGGCGTAGACGTGATCCTCGACGATGGCAGCCACCGGATGCCACACGTCCGCGCGAGCCTCGACACGCTCTTCCCGATGCTCTCCGCACCAGGGTTGTACATGATCGAAGATCTACACACCGCCTATTGGGGTGGTTGGGGTGGCGGCCTAAAAGAAGACGGCAACTTCTTCCGACACCTGAACACGATCATCGACGACATGCACCAATGGGCTCACGACGGCCCGCCACAAGATGCGCCGACACAGGGTTGGGTAACGGGCATCCACGTTCACGATTCGATCGTCGTGCTCGAGAAAGAGAAGAACGTTCAGCCCACCCACTCGATCATCGGATAGTTGCCGATCGGGAATCAGAGCAGGTGTGAGATCAGCCCACGCAGGCGATGGCGGGGGAGGCCGATGACGTTGTCGAAGCTTCCCTCGATCGAGGTTACGAACGCCCCGCCTCGTCCCTGCATGGCGTACGCCCCTGCTTTGTCTGCGGGCTCGCCAGTTCCCACATACCAGCTGATGTCGTCTGCGGTGAGTTGTGCGAAGTGCACGACCGTTCTCTCAACGAGCGAGGTACGTTCTCCGCCAACGTGCACTGCCACCCCGGTTAGGACCTCGTGTGATCTGCCCGAAAGTCGTTCGAGCATGTCGGCGGCGTGCGCGTCGTCTACTGGTTTGCCCAAAAGCTGATCATCGAGCACGACAATCGTGTCGGCCGAAATGACTACGTCCGAGGCCTCAAGATCGTCGATTTCAGAGATCACCCACGCGCCCTTTTCGATTGCTAAGCGCTCGACATAGGCGTCTGCATCCTCCTGTTTTAGGGGAGTTTCGTCGATATTGGCTGCGTGAACGATCGGGTCGAGTCCGAGTTCTTTGAGAAGCGTTAACCGACGAGGCGAACCAGAGGCAAGAATAATGCGCACAGAAGTAACGGTACTTCAGCCCCATGTCTATGGAGGCGGGTTGTGACATTGTGGTTTTGTTGTCTCCACGGACTGAATAGAGGACACACACATGCCAGAGAAGGTCTTAGTCACCGGCGGAGCTGGGTACATCGGTAGTCACACCGCCATGGCCTTGCTATCGGCGGGTCACGAAGTCGTCGTGATCGACAACTTCGTGAACTCAAAGCCCGACGCACTCGCGGCTGTTCAAGAGCTGACCGGTGAGGAGATTGCCGTCGTCGAGGGTGACGCCAAGGATGCCCCCTTTGTGGCTCGCACGATCACCGAACACGGTGTGACCGCTGTGATTCACATGGCTGCTCTCAAAGCCGTCGGCGAATCGGTCGAGATGCCCCTCGAGTACTACATCAACAACCTCCAGAGCGCGACCGCAACCCTCGAAGCCATGCGTGAAGCTGGCATCTTTAAGTTCGTCTTCTCGTCTTCGGCCACCGTCTACGGCGATCCCGAGTCGTGCCCGATTCCCGAGACCGCCGCGATCGGTGCGACCAACCCATATGGCATGACCAAGCAGATGATCGAGGTCATGCTCGAAGATCTCGCCGCGTCCGACGACCGCTGGAAGATCACGTCGCTTCGCTACTTCAACCCGGTAGGAGCCCATGAGTCGGGCAAGATCTCCGAAGCTCCGCTCGGCAAGCCAAACAACCTGATGCCGATGATCATGGAGGTTGCTACCGGTAAGCGCGACCAGGTCATGGTGTTCGGCAACGACTGGCCAACCCCCGACGGCACAGGTGTGCGCGACTACATCCACATCATGGATCTTGTTGAGGGCCATGTCGCTGCGCTCGACCACCTCGACGAACAGGACGGCTACGAGACGTACAACCTTGGTCAAGGTAAGGGTGTCAGCGTTCTCGAGTTAATCGAAGCGGTCGAATCAGCGACGGGCTTGACGATCCCTCACGAGGTGACGGACCGCCGTGCTGGCGATATTGCCGAGTGCGTCGCAGACCCAACTCGCGCGAACGAGATTCTCGGCTGGAAGACCAACCGAGATATTTCCCAAGCCTGCATCGACGCCTGGAACAGCCAGCAGGTCTAAAAGAGACCCTTCGTGCTGCCACCATCGATGGCGATCGAGACACCTTGAACGTGACGCGCTTCTGGTGAAGTCAGGAACGAAATGGTTGCTGCCACGTCTTCGGGCCGACCAAGGCGTCGCACGCCTTGCTTGTCTACAAGACCTTGCTGGAACTCTTCTGGAGTGACTCCAGCACCCTCGGCTCGCTTGTTCAGAATCTTGTCC
>CAZHUR010000340.1:0-3648 GCA_964535395.1 uncultured Acidimicrobiales bacterium | reverse complement strand
GCTGGGTATCGCGACATGCTGCATCGCTGCGCCATACCCGTGGTTCTGCTGATTCCAGAGTTGGAAACACCGCCGGATCATGAATTTGTAGTGACACGTTTTCCTCCACGCATCGAAACTGATTTCTGTGCCCATGCCGCCCGACATGCCCAGAACCAGCTCGCTATCCATAAAGTACTTCCACCAAAGTCGCGTATCAAGCCTTTCCTCGCTCTTTGTAGCGGTGAGACTACTTTTAGTGTTACAACGGTGTAATTTGCGCAGCCTTTCAAAGAAGCGTCCACGAGCGCGATCCGGCGCGTTCGACCTATCGGGATAACCCGATCGGTAGCTACCATTTGAAGCCATGACGCTGATTATTGGACATCGCGGGGCCTCGGCTGACAGGTTGGAAAATACGATCGAGGCGTTCGTCGCCGCTGGTGAGATGGGAGCGGACTGGGTCGAACTTGATGTTCATCAGCTCGCGGACGGTCAACTCGCAGTGCACCACGACGCAGAACTCGAAGACGGTACGTTCCTCAATCAACTCGGCGGCGGTGAGCTTCCCGACTTCGTGCCGCTCCTCGAAGCAGCGATCGAAGCGTCCGGTGACATGGGTGTCAACATCGAGATCAAGAATGACCCGGCGTCGGAGAGCTTTGACCCAACCCACGCGATGGCGCCCGTCGTATTGCGAGTGGCCCGTGAGATGCTCGGCCCATCGAAGAGCCTCGTGTCATCGTTCGACATGGGAGCGATCAACGCGGTTCGCGACTTGGACCCAACAATGCGCACCGCGCTGTTAACGAACGACGATGTGGGACCTGACGTGTCAATTGGCCGCGCCGTTGCTCACTCGCATCGAGCGATCAACCCGGCGGACAAACTCGTGACGTCGCGTTGGATGAGCATGGCCAAAGAGGCCGAGCTTGAGGTCTACGTGTGGACCGTCGACGACGTCGACCGAATGGTCGAACTTGCCGAGATGGGCGTGTCGGGCATCATCACCAACCGGGTCGACGTAGCCGTCAAGGCCCTCCGTTAGAGACGTTCCTCAGAGAATCGCATCGGGGCGCGGGATGTGGCGGCCGTCGGGTACTACGAGCTGCAGGGCGTCCTGCTCCCAGCGAAGGTCCACGGAAGTGACGTCGCCGAGATAGTCGCCGTCGAGTTGGTAGGGAAACGGTGTGGTGGAGGTGATTCGGGCACTCGTAACTTCGTGGCGAACGTCGACGCCCTTGTTCGAAGTGACGCCATCTTCTGAACGGAGGCTTGCGAGCATCAACCGCGTGAGGTTCGGTGCGCTGAGCGACCGCAGCGTCACCAAACTCAATGGTGAGTCGAGGGTAGCTTGGGGGGCGACCGTGAAGGGCTTTGTGCCGAGGTAGGTGTAGGGGTCGGTGTTCAGGCAGATAGTGAAGTAGCCATCGTCGACGGTCGCGCCATCTGCATACTGCACCTGAAAGTGAGGGTTCGAACGGTCGAACTCTTTGATCCACGTGCGAAAGCCGGCCCAGGCAAAGAACGCATGGCCTGCATAACGTTTGAGTTGGCCACGCTTCTCGACCTCTTCGACAACTGCGGCATCGAAGCCAATCCCAATGTGGAACAGGAAGTAACGCTCGTTGGCGGCGCCAACGCCGATCGAGCGGATCGAACCTGCGTCGATTGCTTCGAGCGTGACCGCTGTTGCGTGAACCGGGTCTTCGGGCAGGCCCAACGTTCGTGCAAACACGTTGGTCGACCCACCGGGGATTGGAGCGAGAGCGGTTTTGGTCCCCACAATGCCGTTTGCGGCCTCGTTTAACGTGCCGTCGCCACCGAGGACCGCAACGATGTCGGCGCCATCGGCGGCAGCGCCTTTTGCGATTCGAGTGGCGTGTCCGCGCCGCTGAGTCTCTCGAAGCTCGACGTCGTGGTCGGCGGACAGGGCCTTCTGGATAACGACTCGAGTTCGTGCGGTCACCGACGATGCTGAAGCATTGGCGATCAGCACGATTTTCACAGCCTGATCCTCCTCCGCTGGCGTAAGGTGAACAACTTACTCAGGGGTAAGCTGGCCCGATCTAGTCGTAATTCTTCAAGCGCTGTAGCGAGTATAAGGGGACCACGAATTCAATGAATGTTGTTGTGTGTGTGAAACAGATTCCCGATCCGGCCGAGGCCGGATCGCTGAATCCAGAGACGAACACTCTGAACCGAGATTCGAAGCCGATTCTCGACGAGTCAGATTCCTACGGTGTCGAGATGGCACTCCAGTTGGTCGAATCGGCCGGAGGTGGCAAGGTCACCCTCGTATCGATGGCTCCAAACCAAGAGACCGCAGGTCTTCGAACCGCCCTCGCTATGGGTGCTGACGACGCAATCCTTGTAAGCGACGAGGCTCTTGCTGGTTCCGACGCATTGTCGACCGCAAAGGTGCTCGCAGCAGCGATCTCTCGCGCCGAACCGGACCTTGTTCTGGCGGCCACAGAATCGAGCGATGGTTACACCGGCACTGTGCCAGAGCAGATAGCGGCTGTCATGGGCCTTCCATCGGTCACCTTCGCAAAGTCGATCGAGGTCGGAGACGGCTCGGTGGCTGTGCAGCGCCAGACCGAATCCGGATACGACTCGGTCACATGCCCAACCCCATGCCTTGTGTCCGTAACCGCTGGTGTCGTCGAGCCGCGCTACCCGTCGTTCAAGGGAATCATGGCAGCGAAGTCAAAGCCGGTCGACGAAGTCGGCCTGGCCGATCTTTCGATCGATCCCGCTTCGGTCGGCATGGCTGGTTCTGGCCAACAGATCGTCGAAGTCGACGCTGCCGAGGCCCGAGAGGCCGGCGAGAAGTTTGTAGACGAGGGCGACGCCCACGAACGCATCATTGCGTTCCTCGAAGAACTGAAGGTGCTCTAGACCATGTCGATTTCATCTATCTGGGTATACGGCGAAATTGCCGACGGGGCGCTCACAAGCCTCACGACCGAAATGTTGGCTAAGGCCCGCACGTTGTCCGACGACGTTTCCGTCGTTCTTGGAGCCGATGCCAGTGACCCTGTCGCAGCTGAGGCAGGGGCGCACGGCGCAGACACGATTCACGCAACAGGCGACCTCGACGGTGGCTTGCAGGGAGTCCACGTCGCGGCGGCAATCGCCGCTGCAATCGAGGCCGGCTCAGGCCCCGCAGCGGTCCTTGCTGGCACCACCTACGACGGCCGTGACGTTGCAGCTCGCTTGTCGGTTGCTCTCGATGCACCGGTCATCAGCAACGTCGTTGACCTCGAAGCAGACGGCGACGCACTCGTTGGAACCGAGCCAATCTTTGGTGGGACGACCAACGTAAAGACCAAGTTCACGAGCGGTGCAGCTCAGATAGCACTCGTGCGACCAAAGTCCTTCGTTGCCGAAGAGACCGGAGGCGGTCATGCCGCAATTTCTCCGCTCGCCCTCGCCGACACCGGCACTGCAGGCGCAGCGCGGGTGACCGACCAGTTCTACGAAGCATCTGAAGGTCCAAAGCTCGACGAGGCAGCATTCGTTGTGTCCGGCGGTCGTGGCCTCGGCGATGCCGAGAGCTATTCACTCGTTGAAGAGGCGGCCAAGCTCGTCGGCGGAGCCGCTGGCGCATCACGTGCCATCGTCGACGCTGGCTGGGTGCCGTACAGCTCTCAGATCGGCCAGACC
>CAZHUR010000339.1:0-3662 GCA_964535395.1 uncultured Acidimicrobiales bacterium | reverse complement strand
GATCACCGGAGCCCCTGGAGCTGCAAGCTGCACGAAGGCCATTCCGGCAAGTGCTTCAGCGAGTGCTTGTGCGGCGAGGCCGGCAACGCTAACCGGGGACATCGCTCCCATGAGAATGAACGGCGAGATGATCGTTGCCTGGTTGGCCTTGGCATAGACCTCGGCTGCGCCGAGCATCGTCGCATCCCAAGCAAGGGGAGAGTTGGCGTTGATGAGGCTGGTCATCACCGTGCGTCCAGCGAGATCTCCGCCGAACGCAATGCGGCTGAGTTCTACCGAGTCGGCTGCGTTCTCCGGCGCGGTGACCGAGCCCATGTAGGGCTTGTCGGAGTACTTGATGTGTGAGTACACCATGTCCAGGTGGCGCTTGTTCACCGGTACGTCGACCGGTTCACACACGGTGCCACCGCTGTGGTGAAGGTGCGGCAGCTTGTAGGTGAGCTTGACGATGTTCTGGAAGTCTTCGATGGTCGCGTAGCGGCGACCCTGGTCGAGGTCGGTGATGAAGGGCGAGCCGTAGTTCGGTGCGAACACGGTGTGCTTGCCGCCGACCTGAACACTGCGCTCGGGGTTGCGGGCGTGCTGGGTGTATTCGGCCGGTGCGTTGTCTTTGACGATCGTGCGAGCGAGGCCCTTTGGGAAGTACACCATTTCGCCGTCGACACGACAGCCCGCTTCCTCGAGCAGCGTGAGCGCCGACGGGTACTCGTTGAACTGGATACCCACCTCGGACAGGATGATCTCGGCGTTCTCTTCAATCTGAGCTAACGCCGCCTCATCGAGGACGCTCACTGGTTCCAGGGTGCGGGTGAGGTACGCCTGAGTTTCTGCTCCCGCTGCCGCTCGTGCGGCCTGACGCCCGGCGCGGCCTCCGCCACTGCGGCGGCTTCGGCGTGGTGCATCTTCACTCATTGGGTATCTCCAGGTTTTGTGTCGTCCGCCGGCGATGAGACACGACGCCGGCGGCGCCGTCCGGTCGATTCTCCGCCCGCTGCCGCGGCGTTAGCAAAGCGGCGTTCGGGTAGCGGCATGACTTTGTTGAGGTGTGGGTACTCGGCTATGGCGTGCGGGATAGCCATCGCTTCGACGAAGTGCTGCTGGAAGCTAGCCTCGGTTGCGGTTTCAATCTTTGTGATCGTCGGAATCAGTGCTTCGATCTCGCGTCGAGCAGTGCCCGACAGGAGGGCGATAACCGCTCCGGTACCCGCAGCGTTGCCCGCAGCAGACACCTTCTCGATGTCACAGTCCGGTACAAGGCCCAGAGCGACCGCGTACTTTGGTTCGATGTGGCTGCCGAACGCACCGGCGAGGCGGATTTGGTCGACGTGATCGATGCCCCGGTGTTCCATGAGTAACTTGATGCCCGCATAGAGAGCGGCCTTTGCGAGCTGGATGGCTCGGATGTCGTTTTGTTCGACATAGATGTTCGGCTCACCCCTGTGGAGCAAGTACGAGAACGTGCGGTCGTTCTGCACGATGCGATCGCTTCGGGTGGCGAGCTTGCCGTCTATGACACCATCAGCGGAGATGATTCCGGTGAGCATCATCTCGGCAACAACTTCGATGATGCCCGATCCGCAGATTCCGGTGATGGTGATCTTCTTGGTCTGCTCGGCAAAGTCTGGTTCGTCACTCCAAGCCTCGGCGCCGATTACACGGAAGCGTGGTTCGAGCGTTTCGGGGTCGATGCGTACCCGCTCGATCGCGCCGACGGTGGCTCGCTGACCCGAGGAGATCTGCGCACCCTCAAAAGCGGGGCCGGTGGGAGAGGAAGCTGCGAGAAGGTGTTCGCTGTTGCCGAGGACGATCTCGGCATTGGTTCCAACGTCGACGAGCAATTGATAGTCGTCTGACTGGTCGGGGCGTTCGGAGAGGATCGCTCCCGCTGTGTCAGCTCCCACATGGCCCGCAATGCACGGCAGCACGTATACGCGAGTGGTGTCGCGGCACTCGATGCCGAGCCAGGAGGCTGGCGTTTCGACCGCCTTGTCGGTGGCCAATGCAAATGGTGCGCCTCCGAGCGGAACCGAATCCAGCCCCAAGAGCAGGTGATGCATGATCGGGTTGCCGACCAGCACCATCTCGAGGATGTCTGAGCGATCTACCTGAGCTTCGTCGGCGAGTTGGGAAACGAGTTCGTTAAGCGCTTCGCGGATAACAGTGGTGAGATCGGCTTCGCCTCCGGGGTTCATCATGACGTAGCTGACTCGACTCATCAGGTCTTCGCCGAACCGGATCTGGGGATTCATCTGACCGTTGGTGGCGAGGGCTTCGCCGGTACTCAGATCGAGCAGGTGACCAGCGATGGTGGTCGAGCCAATGTCTACCGCAACGCCGTAGACCGAATCGTGGAACCCGCTCCAGGCAGCGACGATTTCTTCGCCGTCTCGAACTGCGACCGTAATCTCGCGGTTCTTCGTCAGCACCGCTTGGATCTCGGAGATGACCGGAAGGCTGGCGCTGAGAGCTTCGAGTTGCCACTCGGTCTTCAAGGCGTCTCGCAGGAGGTCGAGTTCGCTGCGCGGCGTGTCGAGTTCTTGCGCGGTGACCGTGGTGAAGTAGAGCCGAGTGACCGGGTCTACATCGATTGCATCGACCTCGAGACGTTTGCGCACCACCTGGCGATGAACCTGGCTCTCGGCGGGCACGTCGACGACGAGGTCACCACACACGTTTGCGTGGCACCCAAGGCGGTGTTGTGCTGAACCGAGCGGGCGACGACCCCGGTACTCGGTCGTTTCTGTGGGCCCTGGCTCACTAATGCTGTCCGGGTTCGATGTGATGGCGTGCTTCGCAAACTCGCCTACCTCGGGAACGATCTGGCACCGGCCGCAAATGCCACGCCCGCCGCACACCGTGTCGAGATCGACGCCGAGCGTTCGCGCTGCATCGAGGATGCTGGTGCCGCGCTCCACCTCGCCCTGGCGCCCCGAAGGCGTAAAGACGATTCGAACGGGTTCGGTCATGGCCTAGCTGCTTACCCCGCCGCGGCGTCGGCCACCACGTCGACGAGCGCCACCAGCGCCTCCACCGGCATCGGGATCACGCTTGGCCGCAATCCAGGCTGCGCAGTTCTCGTCGTGACCGTTGAGCACGTCGGCGGCCATGACACAGTTGCGGACCTCTTCGTGGAGCGGGCTCATGATCGCAGATGTCATTCCCGCGCCGATCGCCATCGACAGGAAGTTGCCGGTGATGTGATTGCGGGCGGGTAGACCAAAGCTCACGTTGGACGCACCGCATGTGGTGTTCACTCCGAGTTCGCCACGAAGGCGGCCGACCAGTTCGAACACCTGACGGCCAGCGGTTCCCATTGCGCCGATCGGCATGACCAGCGGGTCGACGACCACGTCCTCTTTAGGGATGCCGAAGTCGGAGGCTCGGTTCACGATCTTCTTTGCAACCTCAAAGCGCACGTTCGGGTCTTCGGAGATGCCGGTCTCATCATTGGAGATGGCAACGACAGCAGCGCCGTGCTTTGCAACGAAGGGAAGCACTCGCTCGAGCACTTCTTCTTCGCCGGTGACCGAGTTGATGAGCGGCTTGCCTTCATAGATTTCGATCGCTGCCTCAAGGGCTTCGACGATCGAGCTATCGATGCTGATCGGCACGTCGGTTACGGCTTGGACCTCTTTGATGGCACGCACGAGAAGCGCTGGCTC
>CAZHUR010000338.1:0-3669 GCA_964535395.1 uncultured Acidimicrobiales bacterium | reverse complement strand
GCCGCAGCGAGCGTCTCGAACATCGTGGCTGCAACACCAGGGTTGCTCTTCATGCCGGCACCCACGACCGAGATGCGACCAACGTTGGCGTCGGTGTGCACGACACAGTCGTCGCCGGGGGCGCTTCGCTCACAAATCTTCGCAGCGGCCTCCGCCTGATCGTTTGGGGTGGTGAAGCTGATGTCGGTTTGGCCATCTGCGCTGACGTTCTGCACGATCATGTCGACGTTGATGTCGCGGTCGGCGAGCGCACGGAACATCGCCGCAGCAATGCCAGGTTCGTCGGGCACACCGCATACGGTGACCTTTGCTTCGGATGTATCGGGCACAACGCCCTTGATAATTGCGAGTTCCATATCGGGATCCTCCTCGACGACCCAGGTGCCAGGCTCCCAGGTAAATGCAGAACGGACGTGCAGCGGCACGCGGAAACGTTGCGCTACTTCAACAGAGCGCATGACGGGCTTTGGGCAACCAACAGCGGTCATCTCGAGTAGTTCGTCGAAGCTGATGGTGGACATCTTGCGAGCATCGGAAACAACACGTGGGTCGGTGGTGAACACGCCCGACACGTCGGTGTAGAGCTCGCACGAGTCGGCGTTTAGTGCATGGGCGAGAGCGACCGCTGTGGTGTCAGATCCGCCGCGTCCAAGGAAGGTGACGTCCTTTTCTTTGGACACTCCCTGTGACCCAGCAACGACCGGCACCATGCCAGAATCGATCGCTTCTTGGATGCGAGTCGGGTTGACCTCAAGGATCTTGGCGTTGCGATGGTTGCTGTCGGTGAGAAAGCCCGCCTGGCTCCCCGTGAACGACGCACTCGGCACATCGACGTCGTGCAACGCCATTGCAACAAGGGCACATGCTTTGCGCTCGCCAGCGGTGATCAGCAGGTCCATCTCTCGGCCGGGTTGGGTCTTTGAAACCTCGTCGGCGAGGCGCAGAAGATGGTCTGTTTCTTTGCCCATGGCAGATACGACGAGCACGACTTGGTCGCCGCGTCTACGACAACGAGCAACGTGATCTGCTACCTCGCGAATACGATCCGCATCAGCTACCGAAGTGCCACCAAATTTTTGAACGACAAGAGCCACGGCCAACTACGGTAACGTTTAAGTGTGTCTCCAGAAACCAAACGCACCGTAACTCTTATCTTGGCGGTTCTACTCGTCATTGGCTTAATCGCACCGTTGGCTGCCATCGCCTTCGTTTAAGGCAATGAGCCATAGCACTTGGGTCTTCCCTCCAGCTGAGACCGCCGACGAACACGGCGTTGTCGGCATTGGCGCAGACCTCGAGCCTGAGACGATTCTCGACGGCTACAGCCAGGGTCTTTTCCCCATGCCCTTAGAGGCGGGTGGACCCATCGCGTGGTGGTCTCCAGACCCGCGAGCGATCATGCCGCTCGACATGCACGTGTCGCGTTCGCTCAAGAAATCCATGCGTAAGTTCACGTTCACGATGAATCACGCGTTTGGCGACGTGATGGCGCGTTGTGCCGACCCGGGGCGACCCCACGGCTGGATCGATTCACAAATCCTCGCCTCCTACACCCGTCTGCACGAACTTGGCTGGGCGCACTCGGTCGAGACGTGGAATCAGGCTGGTGAACTCGTCGGCGGCGTATACGGAATAGCGATCGGCCGTTTCTTTGCGGGCGAGTCGATGTTCCACTCTGAGACCGACGCATCAAAGGCTGCACTCGCCACCCTCACCGGAATTTTGCGAGAGAACGGCACGGCATTGTTCGACGTGCAGTGGATGACGCCGCATCTCGCGTCGCTTGGAGCCATCGACCTACCCCGAAGCGAGTATCTTCGCCTCTTGAAGACGGCGATCGCACTCGATGCAGTCCCCGTTGCCGAACCCGGATCGAGGATTGACTTGAGTGACACCGCCAACACGCCGAAAGACCGAAGCAATGGATAGTCGCGCCCTTGTTTCAATCTCGGTAGGCACCACCGGTTTTATTCTCGGTGTCCTCTCGGTCATTAACGGAAACCTTCTTGGTTTGTTCGCGGGCTTCGCCGCGCTCGGCGCAGGAATTGCGGGATGGAGCATTGCCAGACAGTTGGTCCAGGCCGAGAAGAGCCTGGAGGACCAGCGCGAACAGGCAGCGAGCCTCGAAGATGCGGTTACCTCTCAGGTGCAGGCGAGGATGAACGCCGAAGAGACCGTCCGCTCGCTCGGAAGTGAACTCGCCGCCACTCAAGCCAGCGCTGCGGAACGAAACAACCGCATCGAAGCCGAATCCCTCGAGGCAACGCCGCCCAGCGCCGCCTCAGCTCGTAGCATGATCATCGATGAGAACACCGGCCTGTACACCGAGGCCTACTTTCGTGCAGCGATCAAGGCCCGTGTTGTAGCCGCCCGTCGACACCTTCGCCCGGTCTCGATCATCTTGATGGAAGTCACCCAAGGGACCGAGGGAGAACGCTCCCCGGCAAACATCGAGTTTGTTGCAGGTTGCATTCTCGAAACCCTTCGTGAATCGGACACGGCTAGCACCACGAGCAAGGGTCTCTACGCTCTGGTTCTAGAAGATACTCCGGAGAACGGAGCGGTGTGGACGGTCGAACGCATCCGTCGCCGGCTCGCCGAAGACGACGACGGCCTCACGCTGTGGGCAGGTGTTGCCTGTTACCCAGCACACGCGTTCGAAACGCGGGATCTTGTCGGCAAAGCGAGTGAGGCGCTCAAAGTAGCGACCGAGTGGCACCAAGACCGCATCGAAGTCGCTCTACCGGATCTCTAACCGGCTACCGAGTGGTCATTGCGCGCTTGGCGAGGCCAGCGGTGATGTAGATGTCATCGATTGCTGCCATGTTCTGAATCGAGTCTTCACCTTGTGTCGGAAACGCCGTGCCGTGGCGCACATGATCGCCGAACGCACGCACCATATGTTCATATGTGCAACCTCCCAGGACCTCTCCTGAGGTGACACCTCCCTCGGTTCGGATAGTCAGTGAGTTGCCATTCTGAGGTGCGAGGGGGTTGATCGCGGTGATCGACCCGGCGGATCCCTTTACCTCTAGACGGATATCGCCAGGGCCCTCGTCGATCATCGAGCTTTCGATGCGACCGGTTGCCCCTCCGGGAAACTCGAACTCTGCCCACATGTTTGCGTCGATCTGTTCGGGTCCCACGGTGGCGGCCGCTTCGACGACCGTTGGCTCTTCACCAACCGCATGGCGCACCCAGGTGGTCGAATAGCAGCCAAGGTCCATAAGTGAACCGCCCGACGTCGCGTAGTCCCAGCGGATATCGGGCTGAGGAATAGAGATATTGAAGTAGCCCTCTGCTCGCTCGACGGTGCCGATAACCCCCGATTGGATCACTTCGACGATGCGCTTGAACATCGGGTGATAGGCGTGGTGAAAGGCTTCGCCGACGATGCGGCCTTCTTCTTTGGCAACCGAGACCATCTCAACCGCTTGCTCGGCGTTTGATGCAAAGGGCTTTTCGCACAGCACGTCCTTGCCTGCTCGCAGCGCCTTGAGCGTCCACTCGTGGTGCAGGTTGATGGGCAGCGGGTTGTAAACAACATCTACGTCATCGGCGTTGATGAGCGCCTCGTAGCTCTCCGACACATCGGTAATGCCGTGCTGTTCGGCGTAGGCCTGAGCGCGCGATACATCTCGCGCGGCAACCCGAGTGACGACCGCACTG
>CAZHUR010000337.1:0-3676 GCA_964535395.1 uncultured Acidimicrobiales bacterium | reverse complement strand
GGCACACGCGGTCGTACCCGCCATTTCTGTCGCTAACACCATTCGAAATGTCGACGGAGGCGTTGTCGATCGTTCACGACTCCTCGCAGTTCAGACGCCACAGGGCTTCGATCTCGCTACGCTTCGCCAGGCACACGTTCGCAACGGCGAAGCAACCGACGACGCAACGTTGGTCGAACAACTCGGCCACGAGGTCATCGTTGTTCAAGGGGAGGGCTCGAACAACAAGTTGACCGAGCCGTCAGACCTCGTCACAGCGGCCCACTTACTCACGCACCGTGCCGGAGCAGAAATGATCGAACCTCAAACTTCAACACCCACCATGCGGGTAGGTCAGGGCTTCGACGTTCACCCGTTCTCCGACGATCCGAACCGCCAACTGGTTCTCGGCGGCGTCACCTTCGACGATGCCACGGGACTCGCCGGCCACAGCGACGCCGATGTCATCGCGCACGCCGTTACCGACGCCGTGCTCGGTGCGGCGGGCCTGGGTGACATTGGATCGCACTTTCCCGACACCGACCCGGCGCTCGCGGGCGCAGACAGCATCGAGCTGTTGCGTTCGGCTGCCGCCAGCGTTCGCCACGCCGGTTTCGAACCGCAGAATGCCGATTGTTCGGTTGTTCTCGATGCACCTAAGCTCGCCCCGAAGCGAGACGAGATGCAACAACGACTAAGTGAAGCTTTGGGCGCGCCGGTCACGGTGAAGGGCAAGCGGTCTGAAGGTGTCGGCGCCTTGGGGCGCCAAGAGGGCATTGCGTGCTGGGCCACGGCCCTTCTGGCATCGCAGCCAACCGCAGCAGGGCCAGCCGATGGCTAAGGGTAAACACCGACAGCGCTCGGACCAGCGTAACCAGTCTCAGCGGCGTGGACCTTCCGAAGGGCGCAGACGCCCTCAAGGCCGAAACCAGTCTCAAGGCCGCAACCGCTCAGAAGATGCGCGCGGCGGTTCCACCGGCGAAGGCCGCCGGCACAAGGGGCCAGGTGGCGATCGCGTCGAAGGTCGCCAGGCGGTGCGAGAACTTCTCCTAGCGGGCAGACGGCGAGTCCGTGAGGTAGTCATGCAGGAAGGCCTCGACAACGCAGCGATTCTCGAAGACATCGAGATCCTCGCTGCCGATCAGGGTGTATCGATACGCACGCTCGGACGTGGAGCGTTCGACGCTCATGCTCAAACAGAAAGCTCGCAAGGCGTTCTCGCCGATGCCGACCCACTCGAGACCGTCGAGATCGAAGATCTTATTGAGGTCGAGAATCCGTTCCTCGTCATGGTCGATGGCGTGACAGATCCACACAACCTCGGCGCTATCTTCCGCTCGGCGGACGCGTCTGGCGCCGACGGACTCATCTTGCCCAAACACCGTTCGGCACGAATCACGCCGACCGTCGCCAAGGCCTCGGTCGGAGCGATCGAACATGTCCCCGTCGCAAACGTTGGGGGAGTGCCCGCCGCGATCCAGACCCTGCAGAAGCACAACGTGTGGGTGATCGGCCTCGACGAAGCAGCCGACCGATCGATCTTCGAGTTCGACATTGCTGATCAACCGCTGTGTCTCGTGCTGGGAGCAGAGGGTCCGGGCCTCTCTCGGCTCACCCGAGAACGATGCGATGCGCTCGTATCGATTCCCATGCAGGGAGCTGTTGCTTCTCTGAACGTCTCAACTGCAGCAACCGTCGCGATGTTCGATGTCGCACGTCGTCGACTGGGTGGTCTCAAGTGACCGTGCCTACAGCGACAGCGCCTCAACCCGAAGAGTCTCAAGCGAACCTGCCTACACAGCCGCTGCGGGCCGGCATCATTTCGCTGCACACCTCGCCGCTCACTCAGGCCGGCGCCGGCGACAGTGGCGGCATGAACGTCTACATTCGAGAGTTCGTTTCGTCGCTCACACAAGCTGGAGTGCACTGCGATGTGTTCGTCCGCCGTTGGAATGATCAGGTCGACCCGATCGTCGAGGTCGAGCCGGGCTTTCGAGTCGTCCATGTGCCAGCGGGCGCGCCCGAGCTGTCGAAGGAAGAACTGCCTGTCATCGTCGACGAGTTCACCGAATGGATGTCTGCGTGGCTAGCCGAACATCCCGTCGATGTACTGCACGCCAACTACTGGCTGAGCGGCGAGGTCGGTCACCGTCTGAAGCACGAACTCAACCTCCCTCTCGTGACGACCTTCCACACACTCGCTCGAGTGAAGGCCGAAATGGGCGACAGTGAACCCCAGAGCAGAATCGATGCCGAGACTCGAGTCGTTGCTTGCTCGGACGTGTTAATCGCGAACGCAGAACAAGAGCGCGAGCAACTCATCAACCTGTACGGAGCGTCTCCCGATCGGGTCAAGGTCGTGCACCCGGGGGTGGATCGAGCGTTCTTCTCGCCAGGTTCTGTCGAGGGAGCTCGCAAAGCGATCTCCTATTCCGGCGGACCGCTACTGCTCTTTGTCGGGCGCATTCAGCCGCTGAAGGGTCTCGACATTGCCGTAGAAGCACTGTCGCTAGTGAGTGACCCGGAGGCTCGCCTGATGATCGTAGGAGGAGCAAGTGGTCGTCAGGGAGCCAACGAAGTAACCCGCATCACCAACCTGATGAACGAATTGGGTGTCGCTAATCGAGTGGACTTCGTCGACCCGCAACCGCACTACGCACTCTCCACCTTCTACCGAGCAGCCGATGTAGTTGTAATGCCAAGCCGTTCCGAGTCGTTCGGCCTTGTCGCACTCGAGGCAGCAGCATGTGGCATCCCGGTCGTGGCTGCGGCGGTTGGCGGACTGCGTACTCTTGTTCGCGATGGCACCACCGGCTACCTGATCGAAGAACGGAACCCCGCTCACTACGCCGAGGCAATCGATCGAATACTCGGTGACTCTTCGCTCGCTGCTGAGATGTCCATCGCAGCTGCCGAGAACGCTGGCCACTACAGCTGGTCGATTCTTGCCGAGCGGCTTCGCGAGATCTACCTCGACCAGATCAGGGCCCCCGAACTCGTCGAGTGCAGGTAAGGCAAGTTCATGGATGAGCAAGCCCTTCCCGCACCGGAAGTGCGCGAGAACGCTCGGGCCGCGTTGACTTCTTGGCTTCACGGACTTGAGGGCGATTCTCAATTCACCGAGGCCGTAGCTGCTGTTGTCGTCGACGAAGAGACCGAACGAGATCGCTGGTTCGTGCGCCTGAACGGAGTTACCAAGGACGTGTATTCGGTCTGGTTCGAGCTTGGCGAGCGGACCCTTGCCTACGAGACCTACGTCATGCCATCACCCGAAGAGAATCACGCTGCATTCTTTGAGCAGCTGCTGGTTCGTAATGACCGCCTGCGAGACGTGGCCTTCACGATTGGCCAAGAGCATGCGATCTTCTTGAAGGGCCGCCTTGACCTGGCCCACGTGGACGACCAATCACTCGATCGCGTACTCGGGTCGATCTACGCTGCGGTCGAGCTGAGCTTCCAGTCGGCACTCCGGCTCGGCTTCGCCAGCCGCTTTACAGAGTAGGGGCCGATGCTGCCGGGCGTATCTACTTCCCCGAAGACCGTTCCCGACAGCACCGTAAATACTGAGAGTACATGAAAAGCATTAAAGTGCAACTCGGCGCTGAACCCTCCGTCGCGGGGTCCTTTTGAGCTGAGCGAGCACAACGCCGTCCGAATCGAAACCAACGTCAGCCTCGGCGTTCTGAAATCCACTGAC